>SAAM01000162.1 GCA_009929415.1 Clostridia bacterium
AGAAATCTCACATCTGAAAATGCCCGGGAGATATTGTCAGGATGCGACATAGCAATGGATGCACTAGATGGAGTCGAATCAAGGCTTGTTCTTCAGCAGGCCTGCGAGGATATGGGGATTCCGATGGTACACGGCGCTATATCAGGATGGTACGGTCAGGTCAGCACTATATTTCCAGGAGAAAGGACGCTCTCAATTATTTATTCAGGATTTGAAGACAGGAAGACGGACAACAGGCTTGGAAATCCATCCTTTACTCCGGCACTGACAGCATCACTTCAGGTAAGCGAGGCTCTGAAGATAATGATATCAAGAGGCAGCCTTCTGCGAGGCAGGATAATGTTCATAAACACATATGACAATTCAGTCGATATAGCAGAACTGAGTAAGCGACAGATATAAGCTCAGACAGTTCATGATTACCGCCAGAGAGCCCTCTCTGGCTATTTTTATGGAAAAAAGGAAGGGTATATGATATAATATATAAGTTAGAATAACGGAAACGGGGGAATTAAATTGGCAAACATAAAGAAAACGGCTAAGACGGTTAAAACGGCTAAAAAGCCCACTGCATCAGCTGGTGCGGCCAAAAAATCATCAACAGTGAAAAAAAGACCGGCAGCTTCATCAAAAAAGCCTGCAGTCAAAAATAGATCAGTTTCAAAGAAAATATCTCCTGCAGAAGACTCAAGGAGACAGAATATAATAGCTCTGTGCATGGTGGTCGCAGGGATGATAATAACGCTTTCTATAACCACAGATGCCATGGGATTTCTGGGCAGAGGAATTAAAGCGATAATGCTGGGTCAGTTTTCAAAACTCTCTGTGCTGCTCTCGCTCTTCCTTCTCATAACAGGCGCAGTAAGGCTCGTGTACAGCTCGAGGTTCAGCCTTCACTCATTGCCTCCGGCTATGATAATACTGGTTTCAGTCGCTACCATGATATTTTACGGGGCAGTGAACATAGATATCATACTTGGAGGAAAGCTCAGCTTTGAAACCATAAAGCTCGTATTCGTAAACTCTGCAGCCGGAAGCGGCATAGGCATATGGCCCTATCTGATGGCATTCTATCTGGAAAAGCTTATGGGCAAGAGCGGCATGCTGATACTTTCCATGGCTATGTACATGTTCGTGGGAATATACTATCTCAAATGGTCCCCATCAAAGATAGGCGACGCAAGCATAACTGCGCTCAAAAAAAGCAGAACTGCAGCAAAGACGATAAAGGAAAAAGCTGTAGAATATGTAACCGAAGAAGAAGCTTCGGAAGAAGATGCGACACAAATAAAGAAACTTGAAAAAAAAGAAAGACCTATAAGAAGTGCAATAAAGAAAAATTATCTTAAAGAGCCGGAGCCGCTTCAAAAATCAGGCATGGCATCAAACAGCGGCGGAAGATATGATTTTCTTGAGAAATTCTACGTAGACTCAGAGAAAAAAGAGCTGCCGAGATATGAACCGGAAATCCCGGCGCAGAATCAGAAGCTGAATCTGGAAACCGAGCCGGAGCTGCATGAAGCTGATATTCAGGCCGAGCCTCAGATTTTACAGGCACCTGAGCCAGCTGCCGAAGCTGCTGCATCGTCGCCAAATCTTGGAGATACTATAAAGTACTCTCCTTTTCTCATGAACAATTTCACTGACATAAGGCAGGACAGGGAAGTGCATGTGCAGCCTGAAAAAACTTCAGAAGAGGTTCCTGCAATCCAACCAGCCGAGGCTATTCCAGAGCTCGAGCCGGTTGTAGATACAGACACAGATACAGCCGCTTTACCTTCACCGGCAGTTGATATAGTGGATGAGAGAGAGACCTTCATGAAGAGCCAGATGGAAAAGGAACATCCTGAAGAGCTCGAACTGGCAGAAAATGACATCGAGGGTGATGAAACGGCAAAGAAATACATCCTGCCGTCTACACTGCTTCTCAAGGATTACAAGGTGAAGCAGAAGGATCCTGCAAAACAGCAGCGTAACTCCAAAAAGCTGGAGGAGACGCTCATGCTCTTCGGAATTGAAGCAAAGGTGGTAAATGTATCAGTCGGGCCAACGATAACAAGATATGAGCTTCAGCCAAAAGCAGGGGTAAAAGTATCAAAGATACTCAATCTCTCAGATGACCTTGCGCTTGCGCTTGCCGCTGTTGCTGCCATAAGGATAGAGGCGCCTATACCGGGGACCTCGCTGATTGGAATAGAGCTTCCAAACGCCGAGACAGACATGGTAAGCTTCAGGAGCGTGCTTGAGAGCAAGGCTTTCTTTGAAGCAAAATCAAAGCTATCCTTCGTTCTTGGAAAAGACGTATCCGGAAAGCCTATGATTTCAGACATATCAAGGATGCCCCATATGCTAGTTGCCGGGTCTACAGGCTCAGGAAAGAGCGTATGCATAAACGGGCTCATCTGCAGCATACTGTTCAAGGCGACTCCGGATGAGGTTAAATTCATAATGATAGACCCTAAGATGGTCGAGCTTTCAATATACAATGACATACCGCATCTGCTGATACCTGTTGTGACCGACATGAAAAAAGCGCCGTATGCGCTCAGCTGGGCGGTAAATGAGATGAACAGGAGATACAAGCTGTTTGCTGAAAACAGGGTAAGAGACATAAACGGATACAATGAGCTTGAAGAGACAGAGGAAAAAATGCCGAGGATAGTCATAATAGTCGATGAGCTCGCAGACCTTATGATGGTAAGCCCTAACGAGGTTGAGGATGCAATATGCAGGCTGGCTCAGATGGCAAGGGCATGCGGCATGCACCTGGTGCTTGCTACGCAGAGGCCTTCGGTTGACGTAATTACGGGGCTTATAAAATCCAACATACCTTCAAGGATAGCATTTGCCGTTTCGTCTCAGGTGGATTCAAGGACGATACTTGACGGAGTCGGAGCCGAAAAGCTCATAGGAAAAGGCGATATGCTTTATTCTCCGCAGGGACTTTCAAAGCCTCAGAGAATCCAGGGAGCCTTCATATCGGACGGCGAAGTAAAGGACATCGTAGAATTCATATCGGCGCAGTTTCCTAAAAAAAGAAACTCAACGATAGACATAATAGAAGAGACCATGCAGCAGAAGGATGAGGAAAAGAAGGAAAAAGAGACAGACCCGATAATCGAAGAGGTCATAGAGTTCGCACAGAGCAACGGCCAGATATCGACATCGCTGGTTCAGAGAAAATTCAGGCTTGGATACAACCGGGCTTCAAGGATAATAGACGAAATGGAAGAAAGAGGCATATGCGGACCTATGGACGGAGCAAAGCCTCGAAAGGTATTTGCAAAACAGATTGAAATAACAGAGTAGGCAAGAAGGAGAATGATGGAATCAATAAGCATATCACAGGCATTGGAACTCAAAAGCAGAATATTCGTAGATGTGAGGAGCCCTCAGGAATTTGAGACGGACCATATATATGGAGCGGTAAACATACCCATACTGGACAATGAGGAAAGAGTCATAATTGGCACGCTGTACAAAAACAAGGGCAAGGAGCACGCAGTAGAGACCGGGCTTGAGTTCGTTGCGCCAAAGCTGAAGGAGATATTCACTCAGATAAAAGGCCTGAGCGAAGAGTACGAGGATGTAATAATATACTGCTTCAGAGGCGGCATGAGAAGCAGCTCGGTAGTGGACTTTGTGAACAGCTGCGGCCTGAGAACGATAAAGCTCGAAGGCGGCTACAAGAACTACAGGAACCACGTAATAACCACCCTTGAAAATCTCCGGGATGACTTTACATTTGCAGTTCTCCACGGCCATACGGGCATTGGAAAGACAGAGATGCTCAAGGAGCTTGAAAAAAGAGGCATGGCGATAATAGATCTTGAATACTACGCCCGAAACAGCGGATCTGTATTTGGAGGCATATACTACACAAGCGAGCCGGCTACTCAGAAATACTTTGAAACCCAGATATTTGACTATGTAAGAAGAGCAAAGAATCAGGGTCATAAATACCTCTTCATGGAAAGCGAGAGCAAGAAGATCGGAAGATGTTTTCTCTCAAGCTCATTCTGGGATATGATGCAAAATGGATACCATATACTTGTCGAATCCTCAATAGAATCAAGAGTAGAAAGATGCGTAAAAGACTATACCCTCAAGTGCTGGGATAATGACGACCTGCTAAGGTCCTCGATACTGAAGCTTAAAGACTCGCTCGGAAATGCTAACGTAACCGAGCTTCTTGAAAGAACAGACGTAAAAGATTATTACTATATAGCTAAATTCCTGATGGAAAACTATTATGACAGACTCTACCTTCACTCTCAGGACAAATACGAATATGAGTTTACCGTAAACTCCGACGAATTCATGGATGCCTGCGACAAAGTAGAAGACTGGTACAGGGAATTATTAAAAAAAGAAGAATTAGATTAAAATTAGATGACTCATTGTAAAATGAAATTGAACCAATAAAAAATCCATAGCTACCTTTTCTGTTGTAAAATAGTTTTACCACAAACAAATTTTTTGCAGAAAGGTTATCACTATGGACTATACACAGTTTACAACA
>SAAM01000012.1 GCA_009929415.1 Clostridia bacterium
TTGCTACGCAAACCTACTCAAATTAAATGATGAATTAAGCACCAGTTTCCTGGTGCTTATGTTCAGATTTTTTTAGGACATTTTCAAAAACGATTGACAGATAGAACATCAGAAAATATTAAAATTCACCTGGATTGAAACCACTGAGCATATGATGTATAATCGAGCTTAGGATTAGCTTACAGATATTAAAATGGAGGACGAGCATGATAAGAATAGTCGTATTTGTGGGGCCAAGCGCTTCGGGGAAATCTACTGTAAGAGACAAGTTCGACTTCAGGAAGATAGTAACCTATACCACGAGAAGTCCGAGATCCGGAGAAATCCCCGGAGTGCACTATCATTTTACTGACAGGGAGAGCCTCATGAAGCTCAATGAAGAAGGCCGCATCCTCGAGTACAGCGAATATAACGGAAATCTTTATGCGACCTCGATGGATTCTTTTGAGAATGTATTCAAAGGTGATGATATTTATTCGGTTGTGCTTGATTCCAGCGGAGCAAGGAAGATAAAGGTGCTTTATGGAGACAGTGCCATCATAATCGGAGTGACCGCAGGCAGGGATGAGTGCATTGCAAGAATGCAGTCAAGGGGTGGAGAAGACAATGATCTGAGGATAGCCTCTTTTGAAAAGGAGCTTCAGGAGGCCGGCGACATAAGCGAGCTAATAATAAATAATTCGCAGAAATACTGGGATACATCGGCAAGGCTTATTTCTGTGATTCAGGAAGGCATACTCGGTCAGAAACGCTGAAATATAATTGCGCTGGAAACAGGAGAATATAAAATGATGAGAAAAAAGGTGCTTGTAATTGATGATGAAAAATCCATAAGAGATATAATAGGGGAATACCTTACCGAAGAGGGCTTTGAGTTTGTCGAGGCTCCAGATGGCATAAGAGGGCTTGAGATATTCAGGTCTTTAAGTCCGGATCTTGTCATACTGGACGTAATGATGCCTAAAATGGACGGCTGGAAGGTATGCCGTGAGATCCGCAGTGAATCTGTTACGCCGGTCATAATGCTGACGGCAAGGGGCGAGGAATATGACAAGCTTTTCGGGTTTGAGCTCGGAGCAGATGATTACATGGTAAAGCCTTTCAGCCCAAGGGAACTCATTGCAAGAGTGAAGGCAGTGCTTTCAAGAGGAAGCGTAAATGAAAGGAAGGACCATGAAATCATTGAGATAGAAGACCTCAGGATAGACTTTGATGCAAGGAGCATCTACCTTGGAGAGGAGCATCTTAATCTTACACCCAAGGAGTATGACCTTCTTAGTTTCTTTGTAAAGAATTCGGGAAGGGTATTTTCAAGAGAGCAGCTCCTCAATCAGGTATGGGGATATGAGTTTGTCGGGGATGCAAGGACGGTAGATACACACGTCAAGATGCTCAGAGAAAACCTCAGGCATCACAGGAACTGGATTGTGACTTCGTGGGGCGTCGGATACAAATTTGAAGCGGGTGAGAAATAATGAAGAGCATAAGAATGAGGCTCTGGAGCGGAATGATGATCCTTAGCGCAGTAGTCATACTTCTCATATTTCTTTTCCAGATTGTATTCCTCGAGAGATTTTACACTGAAATGGAGATAAGTGCTGCAGGCAGGGATGTAGCAGAGCTCGTATCAGAAATAGAGCTATACGGAGACCTTAGAGAAGCTGCTGTTTCACCTGATATCATTGAGAAGGCAGATCAGATTTCTTACGACAGGAACATGCAGGTGCAGATAGCATTATCTGACGATGGGATTATATACTCAAGTCAGACAGGCGGAGAGCGCATGCCGGGTATGATGCAGTCAGAAACAGCAAAGGCACTGATATCAGCGCTTGGCGGAGAAGAATACAGGAATCAGACTGTCCACAACAGATTTGGGAACAAGATTGCGATAATGGGGTTTCCGGTCATGTCAGATGCAGGAGTAGACGGCGCCGTACTGGTTTCGTTTTCTCTTGCCTCGGTTGAGGATACTGCGGAGATACTCAAGAAGCAGTTGGTGATAATAGCTCTTGTGATAATGGTGGTTTCTGTGATAATATCCTCAGTGCTCTCAAAGAAATTCACAGAGCCCGTAAGGCTCATAAGCGAGGCTGCCGAAGCGTACAGCCGGGGTGAGCTCGAAAAGCGACTTCCTGATCTTGGAGAAGACGAGACCGGACAGCTTGCGAGGCGGATGAATGAGATGGGAGAAGCGCTGACGCGAAATGAAATGCTGAAGAAGGAGCTGATATCGAATGTATCTCACGAACTCAGGACGCCGCTCACGATAATTAGAGGATATGCTGAGGCGATGCGTGATATAACAGGAGATGATGCTGAAAAAAGGAGCAGGCAGCTTGGAGTAATAATCGAGCAGTCAGGCCGACTTGGAAATATAGTGGAGGACATGCTTAGCCTGTCAAAGCTTCAGTCGGGAACTGAGACACTTAGGCTTGAGCCATTCTCTGTGTATGACATACTTGAAGAAATCCGCCTGATGTATGGCGCAAACAGCGAAAAGAGGACATTTGAAATATCCGGTGAAGACTGCAGAGGAAGGGAAGTCACAGGAGACAGGCGGAAAATTGAGCAGGTTCTATACAATTTCATAAGCAATGCCTTTGTCCATACGTCACCTGAGGACTCTGTAGAAGTCAGGATAAGCGAAAATGACGGCTTTATGAGGATAGAGGTAGCAGACAGTGGACCTGGCATCTCCGGCGAAGATATCGGACATGTTTTCGAGAGGTATTACAAAGGCAGCAGGGACAAGGATTCGGTTTCTTCCGGCACTGGACTTGGCCTTGCCATAGTAAAGGGAATACTGGAGCTTCACAAAGCACCCTATGGAGTAGAGAGCGAGCCCGGAAGTGGAGCTGTTTTCTGGTTTGAGCTTCCATTTTCGTAAATCTCACAGTTATTTTGAACTTCCATCACAATTCCATCATATTTTTCTCCTATAATTGTCTTAAGGCAGAATGAAAGAAGCCTTTGGATTAAAAGTATTTTTTTGAAAAGGAGAAAAATCATGAAAAATAATATGAAAAAAACATTTGCAGGGCTTGCAGCAGTAGCAGTCATGGCAACAGGGATATCAGGCGGAGCAGTTTTTGCAGCCACATCAGAAACGCCAGGCAGCACACAGCAGTTTCAGGGAAATCGATATGGATACGGGCAATGTGAACTCTGCCAGAATGGAGAAAACGGAACTGGCGGATTGAGGAATGGAAGTGGATTTGGAGCCGGAGAGCAAAGAGGCATGGGCAAGGGAAACAGAACAGGCCCTAAGGACGGAAGCGGAATCAGAGCACAGAATGGAACCTGCGTGCTTCAGAACAACTGATAATTGATAATGATATGAATGATAGAGAGGCGTATGGTGCGCTTCTCTATTTAATTTATCAAATTTTGGGTATAGTATAAACAGATGGTCAGGCTGAGTTTTGTGATTATTATAAGAGAGGTGCGGAAATGATTGAGAAAATGGTTTTTGCGGCAGGGGCTTCAGACAGCTCGATGGAAGTTATAAGATGCATGAAGAGCATGAGAAAGCTTGGTATAAAAAAATGCCTGCTTCTTCAGTGCTACAGTCCTGGTGAGGAGGCTTCGGCAATTGGCGGAATCGTAGGGGAAATCTATGAGGAAAATCTCGCAAGGCAGAAGGAGCTTCTTGAAGAGCAGGGATACGAGGTCGAGACAAGGATCGTGAAGGGCTCCCTGGAAAATGAGGTAAATGACATTGCAGAAAAAGAGAATGCGGACATAATAGTGACTAAGGCCACCAACAGATCCCTTATCGGTGATGCCGTATTCAAAGGGCTTGCATATGAGGTTCTTCATAAATCTGAAAACCCGGTAATGCTTGTAAGAGCCAATTTCAAGGCTGATGCTGATATCGAGTGCGACATAATGAATCATATAATGTTCCCTACGGACTTCTCTGAAAATGCAGCAAAGGCGTTTGGGGCTCTCAAATCACTGGCTCCTTGTCATGGGACTAAAATAACGCTTGTTCACGTTCAGGATACCACGAGGATGGATTCGGAGCTCCTTCAGAAACTAGATGAGATGAACGAAGAGGATTTTTCAAAGCTCATGGACATGAAAAAAGAGCTCGAGGAAGCAGGTGCGCGTGATGTGGAAATCCAGGTAGTTCAGGGAGTTACCACTACAGTGCTGATGAATATGGCTGCAGACGAAGGAGTATCGCTCATGATCATGGGTAGCCAGGGACTGGGTTTTGTAAAAGAGCTTTATCTTGGAAGCGTGAGCCATTATATGGCAAGGCACTCTGCTTCATCTGTTATACTGGTATAATAAAGAGGCTGCATTTTGAAAATGCAGCCTCTCTTAATTATTTATATTATTCAGGAATTACTGCTTATTATCTTCATCATGCGGTCTGACCATTCTATGGACTGGATATACCACCTGAAAAGCTCTCCCTGATCAATGTCCAGCTTTTCGGAGCTGATGCATACGGGAGTTCCTTCACCGGTTTCATAAAATCTTATGATGTCGTGAACAGGAGCAAACGGACCTTCCCCGCGGATGAGTACATCCTTTATATCCTCGCTTACGCTGAGATTCTCAACGGCTTCGTTCATAGGCATGTCGAGCATGGCATCGAGCACGCTGAAAAGGCACATAAGCGATACCTCATGACGACGGCTCTTCAGATTGCTGTGCTGCGCAATGAGCTCGCCAAACCGCGATCTCAGGAGTGAAAGCCTTATAAGCTCCTGAGGCTTGTCTGCAGACAGATCCAAAATCATCAGCACAGATACCCATCTTTCAAGCTCGATGAGCCCTATCCTGGTAAGTATAGATCTTATGGAATTATCTCTGGCTTTATTGTTGCCGCCTATCTTAACGACTCTGTAGGCCATGTCCACGTCTTTTTCTATTATGCTCGCGAGCCTGTGGAAGGAAGGTTCTTCAGAGTGGAGCTCTGAAAGCAGATGCTGATATATAGCTTTGCCGGATTTTTTAGACTTAAGGCCCGCAACTATTTTTGGGCGGCTGAAGAAATAACCCTGAAAAAGCTGAAATCCCATTTTCCTGGCCTTCAGATATGTATCCTGGTCTTCTATTTTTTCGGCAACTAGAATTTTTTTCTGTGAAAGTGCTCTTGAGACCTGGTTTTTAATCTCATCGAGCGGAGTGAGAATGAGGTCAAATTTTATCATGTCGGCATGATTCTCGGCGTGGCATGTATCTTCGCTGTATTCAAAATCATCAAGCGCTATCTTGTATCCAAGGCTTCTCAGCTCGCTGATCCTGGAAATCACCGCATCATCAAATACAGTATCCTCAAGGACCTCGATAATGAGCGTAACCGGCTCTATGAGCCTTATCGATTCTGAATTAAGGAAATTCTGGTCAAAATTTACAAATGCTTTTTTATCCCCTACTATCTGGTCTATGCCCGTCTCAAAAAGTCCACCGAGAACTGTCGCCGTCGACCTGTCGCTGTCCGCAGAGCCGAACGAAGTCGAGCCACGGTCATCACGATACAGAAGCTCGTAGCCATAGACATTCATTTCGGTGTCAAATATCGGCTGTCTTGCTATATACAATGCTATTCCTCCCCCCGGAAATTAAAAGCCCTTATTCTTGTATAATACTCTCTGTGGCCATTATAATACATTTTGAATTTTTTTGCCATGATTTTCAATAAACTGTAAATATTGAAAGTGGCGGCCGGATAATATATAATTGAATACAGGAAGAAAAAAAGATACTTATGAGGTAATTATGGATATATCGATTATAATACCAGTTTACAACGAAGAAAATACGATATCTGACGCTATGGAGATGCTCCGGCCGCTCACAGGCAGATGTGAGATCCTGTTCGTTGACGGGGGCTCGACGGACCGAACGGTATCCATGATATCAGATGAATTCAGGGTCATAAGCTCACTTAAGGGGAGAGCCAATCAGATGAATCAGGGAGCTGTCAGCAGCAGCGGAAAAGTGCTGTTTTTCCTCCACTGTGACAGCATTCTTCCAGATTCTGCACTTGAGCAGATAAACGAGGTCATGAGGGATCACAGGGCGGGATATTTTGGGATTAGATTTACCTCGGGCAGCCTTTTAATGAAATGCTGCGCCTTCATGTCAAACCTTAGAGCCGGGACCAGAGGCATTGTTTTCGGCGATCAGGGAATATTCACTGACAGAGAGCTTTTTTTTGAAGTCGGAATGTTTCCGGCTATAGCGCTGATGGAGGATTATCAGTTTTCGCTTAATCTGAGAAAAATGCAGGTAAGGCCTGGAAGAACCAGAGAAAGGATATGCACATCTGACAGAAGGTTTGGAGAGGGCAACGTGAACAGGCTCAGGGTGATGTGGAACATGCACAGGCTGAGATTTTTATACAGAAAGGGACTATCCGCAGATGAGATTGCAAGGATGTACAGGGACATAAGATGAGAGAGGCTATAATAATATTTACGAGAGTGCCGGTTGCCGGAAAGACAAAGACCCGGCTTGAGGCGATGATTTCGCCTGAAGAGTGCGCGCAGCTTCACAGATGCTTCCTGAAAGATCTCAAAAGGCTCTGCGAGGATTCGGGAAGGAAGTGCTTTGTATTCTACACGCCCTCTGGAATGAAGAAGTCGCTCTATCCTCTTCTGGGAAAAGACAAGACATATGTGCCTCAGAAAGGTAAGAGCCTTGGCGAAAGGATGCATAATGCCATAGAACATGTCCTGGGGGCGGGATATGACTCATGCGTGCTTACAGGAACAGATATCCCTGAGCTTGAGAGAGCGGATATCGTTCAGGCATTCAACTGCCTGAGAGAGAGTGATGTGGTTTTTGGGCCCACCTCCGATTACGGATATTATCTTGTCGGCATGAAAAAGCCATGCATAGAGATATTCGACAATCAGACATATGGATACGGGAGCGTGCTGAGAAACACCATAGAGTCAGCAAAATCAGCAGGAAGGAGCTACAGGCTCATAAATGCTCATATGGACATAGACGAGCCGGAGGACCTTTTCAGTCTTAAGAATCGTATAGACACTGGTGAATATGACAGAAATACGCACACGGCGAAATATATAGAATATCTTGTAAAGGAGTATGAAGACATATGGACAGAATCAGCGGACTGCGGGACTATTTAAAAATGAGCTCATATCTTGAGGCGCTTGGGATTCCTGAAGATATGGAGACAGAGTATACGATGCTTGCCCAGGGCGAGTACAACATAAACTACCATTTCGTTCATCCTGTGACGCGAAGGGCGCTGGTTTTGAGGATAAATACCGCAAGTCAGATGAATCTGGAGAATCAGGTTGAATATGAATACAGAACTCTTAAGCTCCTTGAGGAATCAGGGAGAACTCCTGAGGTCCTTTATTTTGATCCGGCACCTCAAAATATGGAGTATGGTGTCATAGTGATGGATTTCCTGAAGGGGAGGCATCTTGACTACAAATCGGATCTTGTATCGGCGGCCAGTTGCCTGGCAGACATACACAGCGTAAGGGTAAATGAGGAAAGTCATCTCATATCCCCGGAGGACCCGCTTGAGGCTGTAATGGAAGAATGCAGAGAAATGATAAAAACCTACTATGAATCTCCGCTTGCAGATGAAAAAAAGAAAGCGCTGATTGCAGATCTGCTGGAGCGCGGAAGCAAAAAGATAAGAGAATACAACAGCTATAAAGGATACAGATGCTGCATAAACACGGAGCTGAATTCAACCAATTTCCTGATTAACGAAAGCGAGGGACAGGACTTTCTGGTGGACTGGGAAAAGCCACTATATGGGGACCCAGCTCAGGACATAGGTCATTTCCTTGCTCCCACTACTACCTTCTGGAAGACGGATGTGATCCTTGGGAGAGACGAGATGGACGATTTCATTTCGGTATATGAAAAAGCAGTTGCAGGAAGATTTGATACCTGTGGGCTGAGAGACAGAGTTAATGTATATATCCCGATAAACTGCCTCAGAGGAATAACCTGGTGCGCCATGGCCTGGATTCAGTACAAAGACCCGCAGAGGCTGATCGCAAATGAGTCTACCAGGATAAAGCTGGAGCAGTATCTGGACATGGAGTTTCTGCAGAGGATAGAGCGGGATTATTTCTAACACGGAATTATTTCTGACAAAGGGAGGAGAACCTCATGGAAAAAGGATATGTGCATATATACACCGGAAACGGCAAGGGAAAGACCACGGCTGCCTTTGGGCTGGCGCTTCGTGCTGCGATGTCTGGGAAAAAAGTATATATAGGGCAGTTCATAAAAGGAATGGAATATGAAGAGACGAAATGCGCTCAGATAATACCGCAGATAAAGATCGAGCAGTTTGGGACAGAGTGCTTCATAGACAGAAAACCCGGCGATGAGGACATCAGGCTTGCGAGAAAAGGTCTTGATAAATGCATGAATGCGCTCTGCAGCGGAGAATATGACATGGTAATAATGGATGAGATTACTATAGCCATATATTTCGGACTTCTCTCGGACGATGAGGTGATCGAAGCAATCAAGAAGCGAAAGAATAACGTAGAAGCAGTACTTACAGGGAGGTATGCATCTGAGAAGCTGATTCAGTCGGCGGATCTCGTAAGCGATATAAAAGAAATAAAGCATTATTTCAGCCAGGGCGTAATGTCACGAAAAGGCATCGATTGTTGACCTTAATATTAAAAAGGACAATCATCCTCTGAAAAAAGGACTATTGAAACGTAGACACATGAATGCTTTAACGGTATAATCTAATGCATGAGAAGTTCAGAAAAGAAGGTGACGATATGATCCCAAGACTCTTTATGCTTATTGCATTCGTGATTATTTCTTTAAAGGTATTCCACATGATTTACTTAAGCCTTTTCAGAGCAGGGCTCTGTGACGATGGCTTTTATTGTGGAGGGATAGCAGAGACTGTTTCCGGCAACAAAATGAAACAGAGAAAGACTGCGCCTCAGACCCGTTCAGCAAACAGGAAAGCACTGAGAAAAAGGCCTTCAGCCTCATCAGGCAAAAATCTGAACACAGGCTCATATAGCACATATAAAAAACTCAATTCGCTCTAAAAGACAAATCGAATTAAAACATATCTACATATGCCCAATATAACCCCCCATTCTTTTATATCCCGGGCTTCGTGATTAAAACAGATGCAGATTCAGCTGCACTGTTTTTTTTGAAATAAATCAGAAAAATAATTGTAAATCATAGAGGATAGTGTATAATACTAACCATAAATATATTTTTGAAAGGGGCTGATGTTGATGATTGAAAATACTTTAAAGGTGATCGTGATTTAAAACTTTATAGCTGTAACAACCTTTCAGATACAGGCAGCATGGTAAGCTCATAAAAAATTGAGTGTATAACCGTAGAGAGCAACCTTTTTTGCAGGGGTTGTTTGCTATGGTATTTTTTTACCCTATTTCAGAAATATGGAGGAAGAAATGAATAATTTAAGGATTGAAGATTACGGATATAAAGATTTTTTCAGGAGACAGAAGGACGATTTGGACAGGAGCGGCGAGCTGGTAGTTGCCAGAGTAACTCAGGTACACAGGGAAAGCTATACGGTGGTATCAGACATGGGAGAAAAAAATGCAAGGCTCAAGGGCTCGATCTTCTTCAGCCCAGACAGCGCGCAGACTTATCCGGCCACGGGAGATTTTGTGCTGATAAAGCACAATCCTATGGGAGAAGACATAATATACAGGGTATTAGATAGAAAGAGCAAGTTTTCAAGAATGGATACATTCAACAGCAGGGAGCAGGTGGTGGCAACCAACTTTGATTATGTTTTTATCGTCACATCCATGAACAGGGATTTCAATATAAAGAGAATAGAGAGATATCTTTCAATCGCATGGCAGAGCGGAGGGACCCCGGTAATAGTCCTTACAAAGGCAGACGCATGTGAGGACAGGGAGCAATATCTTGACCAGCTTCATGATATATCTGCAGGAGTAAGGGTGCTGGCAGTGAGCGCGCACACAGGAGAAGGCATGGATGAGCTGAGAGAATACATGGGACCGTCAAAGACGCTTGTTCTGCTGGGGTCATCAGGAGTAGGAAAGTCATCGCTGGTGAATGCGCTGTCCGGAGAAGAAATAATGAAAGTAAATCAGATACGCGAAGATGACAGCAAGGGACGGCATACCACGACTCACAGAGAGCTCATAATGCTGCCTGGAGGAACCATGATAATAGACACTCCGGGAATGAGAGAGCTTGGAATGTGGAGCTCTTCAGAGGGCATGAGCGCGACCTTTGAAGATGTAGAGGAGCTGTTTGAAAGCTGCAGGTTCAGCGACTGCAGGCACGAGGGAGAGCCGGGCTGTGCAGTGAGAGAGGCGATTGAATCAGGAGCGCTTTCACAGCAAAGATGGAATAACTACCTCAAGCTCCAGAAGGAATCCCGGTTTGCAGAGAGCAAGGAAAAGCAGGCTGCCCTCATGAACAAGAAGGCATTTGAAAAAAACATAGCAAAGCTTCAGAAGGAGATGTATAAATCAAGGAAGAAGAGGTAAGGAGGAATTAAAGTTGAATAAAGATAAGATTAGCATAAACGCCGGATGCTGAGCTCCGGATGAAGGCGGCGCGGCTGCGCAGCATGAAATCCTTGAGAACTGCATGATATGTGGAGAAAATCTCGAGTATTATGATACAGGGCATGAATTCACCTGCGTTGAATGCGGAAACATGGAAACTGGATATGTGAACTGCAGCAGGGGACATTATGTCTGTGATTCATGCCACGGAGAAAGATCGTTTGAAACTGTAAAGAAGATGATATCAGATTCAAAAGATGAAAATCCTTTTGAGATCGCAGAAAGGATCATAAACGAAGCCCAGCTGCCCATGCTTGGATGTGAGCATGCATGGATAGCCGGCGGGGCTTTGCTTGCAGCTCTGAGGAACCATGGAAGCCTGAACCTGGATGAAGGCGATCTGGAGGAGGTGCTCATGAGAACAAGGCGCCAGGCAGTTGGGGCTTACTGCGGGCTGACAGGCGTGTGCGGCATTGCACCTGCAATCGGCAGCGTATACAGCGTGATACTGGGAGCTGCATGCCCAAAAAATGAGGAGACATCGGCTACCATGAAAGTGGTATCTGAAGTGATCCATGCCATATCTGAGGAGGCGGGGCCATGCTGCTGCAAGAACTTCGTATTTACTGCACTGGAGGCGGCATGCAGGAATGCTGGCAGATATCTTAATACAACGCTTGACTATGAGGCGGATTTCATATGCAGCTTCAGCGACAGACATCCGCATGGGTGCCGAAGGGAGCTTTGCAGATTTTATGATCCAATTGATGAATAATATGATATAATTAGACAAATCAGAAAATTTACAGGAGGAAGAATATGGGTAACAAATATGTAGCAATAATACAGTGTGACATTGCGCACAACAGATGCAGCGGATACGCATGCACAGAGTCGTTCTATAACAGGGAAGGCATGTTCGAAAATTATGAGGACGGGGTAAGATATATATCATTTACATGCGGAGGATGCTGCGGAAAGAGCGTATCAGCCAAGCTGGAGCATTTTGCGGCGAAGTGCAAAAAATACGGAGATATAGCAAAAGAGGATGTAACGATTCACCTGGCTTCATGTATGGTGACAGACCATCATCATTATGACAGATGTCCGCATTTAGACTACATAAGAGATATAGTGCGCAAGAAGGGATATGAGAATGTAGTCGAGGGATCATATATAAGCAAGGCTGCAGCATTCAGGAGAGAAAAGGGTATATATAAGGTATATTAGAAATACAGGCATAAGAGAGGAAAGGGACAGATATGATTAAAAGAGAAGATGCATGGAAGCTTCTTAAGGAATACAACAAGGATGAATTCCATCTTCAGCATGCGCTTACGGTAGAGGGTACTATGAGATACTTTGCAGATCAGCTTGGATTTGGCGATGAATCAGATTTCTGGGCAACTGTCGGGCTGCTTCATGACCTTGACTTTGAGATCTACCCGGATGAGCACTGCAGCAAGACTCAGGAAATCCTCAGAGACAGAGGCTTTGACGAGAGATTCATAAGAGCGGTAGCGAGTCATGGATACGGTCTGTGCGGAGAGCCTCAGCCGAAGCCGGAGCATATTATGGAGAAAGTGCTTTTTGCTACAGACGAGCTTACGGGACTCATTGGCGCAGCTGCAAGGATGAGACCTTCAAAAAGCGTCATGGACATGGAGGTATCGAGCCTCAAAAAGAAATTCAAGGACAAGAAATTTGCGGCGGGATGTTCCCGTGACGTAATAATACAGGGCGCGGAGATGCTTGGATGGGAGCTCGACAGTCTTTTCGAGCAGACCATAATGGCAATGAGATCATGCGAGGAGCATGTGGATAACGAGATGGACAAAGAAAGATAACAGAGCTGACAGGGACTGCATATCATCCTGAAAGGAGGAAGATATATGGACAGAATCAGTGCAATCAAAAGGCTGAGAATTGCGATTGCCGTAATTATAATATTAACGGCTGTAATGGCATCCTACAACTTTGCCAGAAGCAATTTTCAGGATGCTCTCATAGAAGATGTGGAGCTCACTGAGAAGCTCGAGGCAGGGATGCCTGTGTATGTTGATTTTGAAGATATAAAGACTGGAGACTACAATCTGGAATATGATGAAAATTCATCCTATTCGCAGCTTGAGATAAGTAATGTATCGGATGAAACGCTATATGACATAAGCATAGAGCTCGCTGAACAGCAGACATCCCAGCGAAACAGCTTTCTCATACCTTCATACCATATAAGCATCCTCAGATCAGGTGAATCAGCCCTCCTCAGCACTCAGCACGAGAATGTGGACAGGGATCAGCCGCTGATGGTAAAAGAGGTGACATACAGGGACAGCGAGGGTAATGCCATTTTCATATCTGCATCATCTGATGACGGCAAGGAACGCAGCATAACCGTCAAGCCGAATCTGAAAACCGAATTTGCAGTCCTCACTGAGGATATAGAAAAAATCAGGACAGGAGAGATAACTGTATCAGAAGAATCCGGCCAGAGGACGGCCAGAGTAGAAATAACGAATATATCTGATGAAAAACTGTATGATGTATATGTAAATATCATTGAATACAATGAGGGCATGGCAACCGGAAATATATATGCCAGGCTTGAGGTGCTAGATGGAGGATTCTCCAGAAGCATAAGCATAAAGCCTCATCCTGACACCGAACTTAAGATATCGGACACGGGATACACCCTGAGGACTGAAGAAGATAAAAACGGTCATGTGTATTCCCTGTTTCCAGATGAAGGCGTATACAGAGTGAGAGCTTATTCGAGTCAGGCGGCTGCGCAGAGCAGGAATACCTCGATGACATTTGCAAGACTCGCTGCGATAATAATATTTCTGGAAGCCAACCGCAGGGAAGCAGAATATCGTGTAAAGGGAGCCTCTGAGGGCAAGGATGAATATCTAAAGAAAGCAGGTTATGCAGCCATGATAAAATGGGTGACCCTGGTCATCTATATAATACTCGTAGCAGATCTGTTCAAGATATAAAAAAAGAGCCGAGGCTCTTTTTTTATATCAATATGTTATATTTCTTTTGAAACCGTCATTATGAGCTCTCTTACCAGCTTGCATGCCACTGCCGTAGAAGTTCCGCTGTGGTCATATACCGGGGAAAGTTCATTTATATCCAGTCCTACTATATCAAGCTGGCTTAGCTTCATAACTGCGCCAAGGAGTTCATTGAATGTGACTCCTCCGGCTTCAGGGGTACCTGTACCAGGGAATATAGAGGGGTCGAGGACATCGAGGTCCAGCGTGAAGTAAACTGGCTTTCCTTTAAGAAGCTCTATTGCCTCATCAAATCTCGTGAAGCTGAACTTGTTTGTCTGAACGTGATCTTTTCCCCATTCAAACTCAGCTCTTTCACCTGAACGGATTCCGAACTGGAATATTCTGCCGTCTCCGATTATCTCCCAGCATCTCCTCATTACTGTCGCATGAGAGAGTTTTTCTCCCATGTAGTCCTGCCTGAGGTCTGCGTGAGCATCAAAGTGTATTATATGAAGATCAGGATATTTTTCAGCCACAGCTCTTACTGTTCCAAGAGTTACGAGGTGCTCTCCACCTATCATGAATGGCACCTTTGAGTCGCTGAGGACTTTCTGAGTGAATTC
This sequence comes from Clostridia bacterium, assembly GCA_009929415.1. Taxonomy (GTDB): domain Bacteria; phylum Bacillota; class Clostridia; order Peptostreptococcales; family Filifactoraceae; genus Proteocatella. The sequence continues at coordinate 14,149 of SAAM01000012.1, forward strand.
AGTTATAGTGTCAAGCGTTGCCGCCGCGTTTCCAAAAGTAAGCTCAAGATCGCCTGCATCAAATACTGCAATATCTTCAAGATCCATGTCCTGATAAGGGCTGTAGGTCTCTATTCCGATAGATTCGGTTCTCATTGCACTGCTTGCGAAACGAGTTCCAGGGCGAAATGAGGTAGTGCAGTCAAATGGAGCTCCGAAAAGCACTATTTCTGATTCGCTGTATTCATTTTCACATCCTATGAATGTGGATACATTTCTATTCATGGGCCTGCTCCAGCATCTCCTTCACGTAGTTTGGAAGTGCAAAGCATCCTGTATGAAGGTCAGTGTTGTAGTATTTTGTCTTAAGTCCAAGAGCATTCCATCTCGCAGCATCAAGGTCTGTTACCGGATTGAATTTCTTTGATGCAAATCCAAACAGCCAGTGTCCTGACGGATATGTCGGGATGTGAGCCTGATAAACGCTGCATATAGGGAAGAATTCTCTTATCCTCTTGTGAGCTCTCTGCATAGAAGCGGCATAGCTGCTGTAGTATGGGCTCTCATGCTGATTAACGAGGATTCCCGTTTCGTTCAGCGCCTTAAAGCAGTTGCCGTAGAACTCTTTTGTGAAAAGTCCTTCGCCAGGTCCGAATGGATCTGTAGAGTCAACTATTATAAGGTCATACTCATTCACCTTGTTTCTTACGAACTTGAGGCCGTCTTCATAGAAAAGATTTACTCTTGGGTCGTTAAGCTGTGATGAAGTCAGCGGGAAGAACTCAAGCGAGATATCCACGACTTTCTTGTCAATCTCAACCATGTCGATCTGCTCCACAGTCTTGTATCTTGTAAGCTCTCTTACAGTACCGCCGTCTCCGGCTCCTATTACAAGAACTTTCTTTATATCAGGGTTTGTAGCCATTGGAACGTGAACTATCATGTCGTGATATATGAACTCGTCCTTTTCTGTAACCATCATAAGGCCGTCAAGCGTAAAGAACTTGCCGAACTCCTTTGATTCAAAAACATCTATTCTCTGAAAATCGCTCTGACCTGAGTAAAGCTGATTCTCTACTTTTATTGAAAAGCGTACGTCATCTGTATGCTGCTCTGTATACCATAGTTCCATTTATTTTCCCTCCAAAACATTTATTCTCTCAATATTCATATCCTCTGTTCCCGTGAGGAGGCTTCCCTTTTCTTTTGCAAATGCGATGTAATCAAGAGAATCTCTCGATATTCTTTCGCCAGGCGCAAGTATTGGAATTCCAGGAGGATAGCACATCACAAATTCACCTGAAACCAGGTTTTCACTTTCTTCTATAGGAACTGAACGCTTGTGTCCGTAAAAAGCTTCTGTAGGAGAAACCACAACGTCAGGCTCGATGTATTCATGATCGAACATTCCGGCAGGGTCCTTCTGATAGAGTCTCTTTGTCTCAGAGAGCGCGGCGATAAGCCTTTCGATATCGAGAAGCCTGTCTCCGACAGATATTATGGCAAGGATGTTTCCTACGTCGCCAAACTCAATCTGTATTCCGTAGTTGTCCCTGAGGATGTCATAAACCTCGACCCCTGCAAGTCCCATCTCTCTCGTATGGATTGAAAGTTTTGTGATGTCGAAATCATATACAGTATCCCCATTTATGATTTCCTTTGAAAATGCATAGTATCCACCTATGCTGTTTATCTCTTTTCTTGCATATTCTGAAAGCTCCTGAACCTTTGCAAATATCTGCTTTCCATTCAGCGCGAGATTCATTCTTGATATGTCAAGTGATGACATGAGAAGATATGAACCGCTTGTCGTCTGGGTGAGGTTGATTATCTGCCTTACATATTCAGGATTCATGGCAGGGCCTGTCAGAAGGAAGGAGCTCTGCGTGAGTGATCCTCCGGTCTTGTGCATGCTTACTGCAGCCATATCAGCGCCTGCAGCCATAGCGGTAACTGGCATATTGTCCCCAAAGTAGAAATGCGTTCCGTGAGCCTCATCAACCAGCACCTTCATGCCGGCTTCGTGAGCCAGTTTTACTATTGATTTCAGATCTGAGCAGATTCCATAATATGTTGGATTGTTGACTATTATGGCTTTTGCGTCGGGATGATCCGCTATCGCCTGCCTTATGTCAGCTATGGACATTCCAAGTGGAATACCCAGTCTCTTGTCAACCCCCGGATTAAGGTATACCGGAGTTACCCCACCGATTATCAGCGCATTTATGGCGCTTCGGTGTACATTTCTTGGCATTATAATCTTGTCGCCGGGCTTGCATACGCTCATTACCATTGCCTGAACAGAAGAGGAGGTTCCTCCTACCATCAGGAAGGCATGATCAGCGCCAAAAGCCTCGGCAGCCAGTATCTCAGCATCTCTTATGACTGAAGACGGATGGCACAGGTTGTCCAGCATCTTCATGGAGTTCACATCCACGGAAATGCAGTCAGCGCCAAGAAACTCCTTCAGCATGGGATTGCCTGAGCCCTGCTTGTGACCTGGAACATCAAAAGAAACTATTCTCAGTTCCCTGTATTTCTTGAGTGCCTCATATATAGGGGCACTGCTCTGGGAAAGCTTATTCAATTTCGCTACCTCCACCATATACATTGTATCCGCTGAAGATCTCGATCATCTCTCTTCTGAGGTTGTTGGTGATCTCGAGTCTTGTCTTTGGACTGATTTCATATACGTCTTTGTTGAAAAGATAATTCTGGAGTTCGATATCCTTTATGAGCATTTTTGTATGAAAAATATTAGCCTGATATACATTTACGTCTATGGCATCATATTTTTTAAGTGTTTCATCGTCGATATAGTCTTGTATGGAAGTAATGTTATGATCTATATAACACTTTTTGCCATCAACATCTCTGGTAAAACCTCTCACCTTGTAGTCTATCGTCATTATGTCGGAATCAAAGCTTCCGATAAGATAATCCAAGGCATTGATAGGTGAAATCTGTCCACATGTGGATACGTCAATATCCACTCTGAATGTAGCAATGGAGTTATCTGGATGATACTCCGGATATGTGTGCACGGTTACGTGACTCTTATCCAGGTGTGCTACCACCGTGTCTTTCATTTCTCTCGTATCAAAGAAGAAATCTTTACCCTGATTGCATGATTTATCAACTACTTCTTCCGAAAGCGCTTCCTCTGCAATCAAAATTGTTACGCTTGCTCCCTGCGGATCATAATCCTGCTTGGAAATATTGAGCACGTGTGCTCCAATCATTTCAGTGACATCACAGAGGATCTTAGTTAATCTCTCTGAGTTATATTGCTCATCAATGTAAGCAATGTAATCTTTTTGCTCTCTCTCACTCTTCGCATAACATACATCATAGATGTTGAAGCTAAGTGTTTTTGTGAGGTTGTTAAAGCCATAAAGTTTCAGCTTATTTTGCAACCCTAACATCACAACCTTTCTCTAATATATTTTTATTAACCTAATAGAATTGTATTGACTTTTAGAGTTTATAATACCAATAAAATTTCCAAATGTCAATGGATTTCACTAAAGTCAGAAAAATGTTTTGAGCTTGGAGCCATCAAGGTTTGAACGAGGTTTAATGCATTAAAAAACGAGACCTTCTGCAAATGTTTTAGATTTGATAATACTCCATGCAGCTGTCAATTATAAAGCCGGTATTCAGATAAAGACCAAGAGCATTTTCATTCTCAGTAACGACCTGTAAAAAGATCTTTTTTGCACCTTGTTTCCTTAGTTCAAAAATACTATTCTCTAACAATCCTTTTCCATAACCTTGATTTCTAAATTCAGGAAGCACACCAAGACCAAAAATACCGCCTTTGTCATTGTATAATTCTAAACGAACTTTGGCAATCATTGTGCCGTCATGATACGCCACATAAGTGTTCTCTACATCAAGGCTGTTCGATTCTCCAAAACATTCCTCATCAATGCGTCTGATAGAATAGAAATCAGATGGTTCTGCAGGTGTCAGAGTCAATTTTGACAGATTTGAAAGTGGATTGTCAGTGAAGGTCATTTCGTATTCGGAATTTATGTAAAGAGCTCCGTGCGAATTCACGAATCCCCTGCCAGAAGTTGATTTTTCATCAGTTAGCAGCAGAATTTGACTGTATTTACGGCTTTCCATTTCCTTTGATGCAACTTCCATTAATTTTGTGAATATCCCATTTCTTCTAAAAGCAGGGTGAACCATTCCTGTAATTTCTGCAGTACTCCCAAATGATAAAACACCAAGATAACCAATGATTTGATTGCCTTCGTAATATAGAAATTCATTATTTTCTGTTTCTTGTTGCCTGCTTCTCAGTTTATAATCGAGTTCCAATTTTAAGGATATTTCTCCATTTTTACAGCTTTCTATCTCCAGCTGCTTTAGCTGATCAACAATTGCTTTATTCAGGCTTTTCATAATTGTAATTGACATAGATCCTCCGGTTCATGGATGAGTAGTGATTGTAGTTAAGGGTCTTCTTTTCAGACCCGTATACCTTATACCCTGCCTGCGCTCTCGATAAACCGAGTAAGGCAGTTTAGAGGAAGGGGTGTTCTCTCAAAAGTTTTGATAAAAAACTGTTGACAGTTGAACGTGTGTTCAACTATAATATGTATCATACGGTTGAATGATTGTTCAACTGTGTGCATATAATAAAGAATTTGCAGGAGTAGAAAGCGGGGAAAAGAAATGGCAAAAGAATTATCGAGAGCTGTATACTGTGACTGTGATACCATACATGAGGACATACTCGAAGAAGTAAGAGCAAAGATGCCGGAAGAAGGCGTACTTTATGAACTTGCGGATCTTTACAAGGTATTTGCAGACAGCACGAGGGTAAGGATACTGTGGGCCCTTGAGCAGAGCGAGATGTGCGTATGCGACATGGCGGTACTCCTTGGGATGACAAAATCAGCGATATCTCATCAGCTGAGGACGCTCAAGCAGACCAATCTCGTAAAGTTTCGAAAAGAAGGAAAGAACGTATTTTACTCACTCAAGGATGATCATGTAAAAAAGATCCTGGAGATGGGGATGGAACACATAAACGAATAGAAACGTAAATCACTGGAGGAAAACATAATGACAAGAATAACTGAAGATACAGAAAAATCACATGGACACAGCCAGGGGCATGGGGATGGAGGATGCTCTGACTGAGCGGCCAAGACGGAAATAGTTATTTCCAGGCAGCACTACCATGTTCACGAGCTGGACAGAGGGACTATACTCAGGATAGTCGCAGCCGCGGCGATATATGCAGCGGCATTTATGGTAAATGATGAGCTCCTTTCACTTCTGCTCAACGTTGCAGCGTATATAATAATAGGATACGACGTAGTAATAAAGGCTATCAGCAATATTTTCAAGGGAGAGGTTTTTGATGAGAACTTCCTGATGACTATAGCTACAGTAGGAGCTTTTGCCATTGGAGAGTCTCCAGAGGCTGTTGCAGTAATGCTGTTCTACCAGATCGGAGAGTTTTTCCAGGATTATGCAGTAAGCCGCTCAAAAAAATCTATTGCAGACCTCATGGATATTAGGCCGGACTATGCAAACCTTAAGATAAATGATGAAGTGCTCGTGTTTTCACCGGAAGAGGTAGAGCTTGACGACATAATAGTAATCAAGCCGGGGGAGAGAGTGCCTCTTGACGCCGTAGTGACTCAGGGAAGCTCATCTGTAGATACATCAGCCCTTACAGGCGAATCGATACCAAGAGACATCAAGCCGGGAGACGAGATTCTTAGCGGAAGCATAAACATAAACAGTGTAATAGAGGCAAGGGTAATAAGGAAATACAAGGAGTCTACCGCGAGCAGGATACTGGATCTGGTTGAAAATGCTGCAAGCAAGAAATCCAAATCAGAGAAGTTCATAACAAGGTTTGCGAGATATTATACGCCTGCAGTAGTAGTGATGGCAGCTCTTCTTGCAATCGGAGGGCCGCTTGTGACTGGAGACGCATTTTCACAGTGGATATCAAGAGCGCTTATATTCCTTGTAATATCATGTCCATGCGCACTAGTGATATCAGTGCCTCTGAGCTTTTTTGGAGGGATCGGGGGAGCTTCGCGAAGAGGTATTCTCGTGAAGGGAAGCAATTATCTTGAATCGCTTGCAATGACTGAAATTGCAGTATTTGACAAGACCGGTACCCTTACAAGAGGCGTATTTGAGGTCCATGGAGTAAAGCCTTCAAAAAATCCGGAATCAGCAGGCATCGATCCTGAGGAACTGCTTGAGCTCGCTGCATATGCAGAAAATTACTCAAGCCATCCGATTTCGGTTTCGCTCAAAAAGGCATATGGAAAGATAATCGATTCAAAGCGCATAGGAACCGTAGAGGAAATAGCAGGACACGGAGTGAAGGCAGTTGTGGATGGCAGGACAGTGTTTGCAGGAAACAGCAGGCTCATGGAGATATTCGAGATAGGATTTGAGAGCGAGGACGTTGCAGGAACAGTGGTTCATATAGCCGTAGACGGAAAATATGCCGGACATATACTGATTTCGGATGAGCTTAAGGAAGATGCAAAGCTGGCAATCCAGGAATTAAAGAGGCTGGGAGTGAAAAAGACGGTAATACTGACAGGAGACTCAAAATCCGCAGGGGATTCAGTTGCAAGGATTCTTGGAGCAGACGAGGTATATACGGAGCTTCTCCCTGGGGATAAGGTGGACAAGATCGAAGAGCTGATGAAGGAGTTATCCACAAAAGGCAAGCTTGTTTTTGTGGGTGATGGAATAAACGATGCTCCGGTGCTTGCAAGGTCAGATACCGGAATAGCAATGGGCGGACTAGGATCTGATGCTGCTATTGAAGCTGCTGACGTTGTCATAATGACTGATGAGCCATTAAAGGTAACAGATGCTATAAGAATATCAAGAAAGACTCTTGGAATAGCAAGGCAGAACATAATATTTGCACTGGGTGTAAAGGCGGTAGTCATGATCCTGGGAGCGGCAGGTATGGCGAATATGTGGGCAGCTGTATTTGCAGATGTGGGCGTGACCTTCATCGCAGTGATAAATTCCATGAGAGCCCTGAGCTATGAAGACAGGCAGTAGTTTATAAATAGTAGTTTATAAATACAGAAACCGGCGTGATAAATTCATGCCGGTTTTTTGATGTTCGTAGTTAAGATCCAATTATGGAGCCGATATCGGTAAGCGGATATTCCCTGAAATATTTCAGCTTCAGGCTTCTGGATTCAATGAATTCCCTTATTCTGAAAAAATCCGGATGCTCTTCCAGATTTCCGTTGAAAATCACATAATCATCTATTCGTCCCGAGGTACCGCCGAGAAATCCATATTCAAATCCTTCGAGCCTTACATGACCGGGAGATACCGTTAGCACATCGATTTCGGGATGATTCTTTCTCATGACAGAGGCTATGCCCATGTCAGAGGTTATTATGGACCTTTCATCCACAACTGCTATGCTACAGTTCGCATAGCCCTGAGCAACGTTTATGAGCTTAAGCCCCGAGCTTTCTGAGGCCTCCAGAATGGAATCGTCTGTAAATCCTGTATTGTGGATCAGAAATCTCCCTGCCTGAACGGCATTGTAGACAGCGCTGCCAGGATATTTCATTCCCAGCGGCTTTGAGCCGAGTATGAGCCTTGGGCGGTCAGGCACATTTGCGATTTGAGAGGCAATGTGCTCATACTGCTCAGGGGAAGTTATGAGGCTGTCATTAACAAGGCATACATATATATCCGGGTGATCTGCTATCTCGCTGTATACGCACTCGGCTTCCTTTATGTCTATTAAATTCTTTCCGAGCTCCATGAGGAAACTTCTGAGCTCGGCTCCTGCTTTATGGGAAAGGAATACACAGTTCATATTTTTCTC
>SAAM01000163.1 GCA_009929415.1 Clostridia bacterium
AGTCAGAGAAGATATTCCATAACAATAAGGATTAAGACGATACGCAATTGACACGAATGCTGTTCACTTCACGCTGTCAGAGAAGATATTCCATAACAATAAGGATTAAGACTATTAGGAGTGCTTACAACACTATAAACTTCCCCTTTGTCAGAGAAGATATTCCATAACAATAAGGATTAAGACAACGTTTTTTTGCCTGCGTACTTTGATAATTCTTCTGCTGGTCAGAGAAGATATTCCATAACAATAAGGATTAAGACACGGTCGTCAATAACTTCAACTGTCATCACTTTACAACGTCAGAGAAGATATTCCATAACAATAAGGATTAAGACACTTGTACCGAAGGGGCTATATAACCCCCATTATTACGTCAGAGAAGATATTCCATAACAATAAGGATTAAGACCTGTTGTTTCAAATCTTTTACAAATGACTTTTCAATAGGTCAGAGAAGATATTCCATAACAATAAGGATTAAGACTTTACAAAACAATTAGTAAGTAGTTATTTTATTTCAAGTCAGAGAAGATATTCCATAACAATAAGGATTAAGACTTTTTACAAATATGTACTTTGCCTCGCCATTGTATTGTCAGAGAAGATATTCCATAACAATAAGGATTAAGACTTCATATTCATCTATGTTTAAATTATTATTAATCAAAGTCAGAGAAGATATTCCATAACAATAAGGATTAAGACGAGTTTAGAATTTTTTCAAACACAGTTTTTCTTGTGTCAGAGAAGATATTCCATAACAATAAGGATTAAGACACCTTTCCGGTATCATTTGCAATTTTGATGACTGTCAGAGAAGATATTCCATAACAATAAGGATTAAGACACCAAAACAACTTTTTTGTTCTTAACTTTTCAGTACTGTCAGAGAAGATATTCCATAACAATAAGGATTAAGACACATTTTTAACATTATTGAGAACTGGCGTAAGGCGGAGTCAGAGAAGATATTCCATAACAATAAGGATTAAGACTTTATACCTCAAAAATTCTTGTTCTGTCATAATATTGTGTCAGAGAAGATATTCCATAACAATAAGGATTAAGACTTTCGGGACTTGTTTAATTGTTAATAATTTGTGCATGTCAGAGAAGATATTCCATAACAATAAGGATTAAGACATATACACTTTTTCAGCTATAAGTTTCCCAGATTCAGTCAGAGAAGATATTCCATAACAATAAGGATTAAGACAGTAAGCTGCTATTGCAAGACATATAAATGAGCAAAGTCAGAGAAGATATTCCATAACAATAAGGATTAAGACCTCTTCACATTGCGCAAACATAGTTACTTGGGTCAGAGAAGATATTCCATAACAATAAGGATTAAGACATTAATTGTAACATCGCAAACACACAGATTGTCAATGTGTCAGAGAAGATATTCCATAACAATAAGGATTAAGACTTCCTTTGCGCTAAACTCTGGAATATGCACACCACTTGTCAGAGAAGATATTCCATAACAATAAGGATTAAGACACTTAGTCCGTCAAAGACGTCTTCTTCACACAGAGTGTCAGAGAAGATATTCCATAACAATAAGGATTAAGACCGTCATACTCTGGACGTATATGTAACTATTTTCACAAGTCAGAGAAGATATTCCATAACAATAAGGATTAAGACACCTTAGTAGTGCCAATGTACCTTCGGTGTTGCTACTAGTCAGAGAAGATATTCCATAACAATAAGGATTAAGACTGAAATGTTTTTGCCTACATAATCTATCTTTTGCTTTGTCAGAGAAGATATTCCATAACAATAAGGATTAAGACCACCAATGCTAATTCTTTCAAAATTTGCGTCTACGTCAGAGAAGATATTCCATAACAATAAGGATTAAGACCTTCCTCTGTTCTCACAAAGAACACATACGTAAATGGGTCAGAGAAGATATTCCATAACAATAAGGATTAAGACTCTTCCTTCTCAAACTTTACAACAACCATTTCATCGGTGTCAGAGAAGATATTCCATAACAATAAGGATTAAGACGACTCCCCCATGCTATTACATTAGCATCTTTCTTAACCGTCAGAGAAGATATTCCATAACAATAAGGATTAAGACACCATCAAATATCCCAATTCACACACCTATTATTTGGTCAGAGAAGATATTCCATAACAATAAGGATTAAGACACAATAACCTCAGCCAAATGAATATGTTTCGGCATATGTCAGAGAAGATATTCCATAACAATAAGGATTAAGACAAAATACTAACCCTCTTAATTGGAATATAGTATATACTTGTCAGAGAAGATATTCCATAACAATAAGGATTAAGACTAATTCAAAGTTTAAATACTGGATCTCCGAATCTACCAGGTCAGAGAAGATATTCCATAACAATAAGGATTAAGACCTGAAATTGTTTATTTCCAAGTTTTCCGCGATATAATAGTCAGAGAAGATATTCCATAACAATAAGGATTAAGACTTCTGGGTCAATCCCACTCTCTGAACCACTAAATATATGTCAGAGAAGATATTCCATAACAATAAGGATTAAGACACCCCACCCAGTTAGTCATTCATTAGCACTCAGCCCGTGTCAGAGAAGATATTCCATAACAATAAGGATTAAGACTGGGAGCAAATGAATGCTCCCAAATTTCATTAAAGGGTCAGAGAAGATATTCCATAACAATAAGGATTAAGACAGTGGTGCCTTCAGGCGCACCCCATTTGTTCAGGTGGTCAGAGAAGATATTCCATAACAATAAGGATTAAGACCTTTGCCGTCTTCAGTCTTATAGACTGATTTAGCCAATGTCAGAGAAGATATTCCATAACAATAAGGATTAAGACGGTTAACCTATACACCGAAAGGTCGGTCATACATACCGTCAGAGAAGATATTCCATAACAATAAGGATTAAGACCGAGTCTCTTCTTTAGTTTGGCATAGAGCAAAGATTGGTCAGAGAAGATATTCCATAACAATAAGGATTAAGACCTTCCTCTTTGTTATTAGCCATACAACACAATAAATGGGTCAGAGAAGATATTCCATAACAATAAGGATTAAGACTAAAAATAGCATAGTGTAGGAATAATGAAAAGGCTGGGTCAGAGAAGATATTCCATAACAATAAGGATTAAGACACTTCTTTCATGACGCTGATGAAATCAGCTTTTATCTGTCAGAGAAGATATTCCATAACAATAAGGATTAAGACACATTTTTGTTTAAACATAATATTTGTTTTGTGGCGGGTCAGAGAAGATATTCCATAACAATAAGGATTAAGACTAGAAGATGACTCAGCTGAGAGTCATTAAACGTACGGTGTCAGAGAAGATATTCCATAACAATAAGGATTAAGACTGCAATGTCAAATACAATCATGAGTAAACAGAATGGTCAGAGAAGATATTCCATAACAATAAGGATTAAGACTTCTTGCGAATCATTGCAATCAATAAAACCAGCCCTTGTCAGAGAAGATATTCCATAACAATAAGGATTAAGACTTAATAGGCAAATCCAATGATGCTGCAATTGCTGGTCAGAGAAGATATTCCATAACAATAAGGATTAAGACCTCAGGGAACACAACCTTCTTAAAACCACGAGCACTATCGGTCAGAGAAGATATTCCATAACAATAAGGATTAAGACAGATGACACAACATCTTATCCAGATTGGTGGAAAGATGTCAGAGAAGATATTCCATAACAATAAGGATTAAGACTTTGTTCTGCATCCGCTGAATCAATATAATTTTTTTCTGTCAGAGAAGATATTCCATAACAATAAGGATTAAGACACCTGTTTTTGTTTTAGTTCACCGATTGTTAGTCCCAGTCAGAGAAGATATTCCATAACAATAAGGATTAAGACATGAGATTTAAATTGATATTAAAGTTTTGGGGGGTCAGAGAAGATATTCCATAACAATAAGGATTAAGACAAACCTGCTCCTCTCATAAACTCGTCTGCTAATGTGTCAGAGAAGATATTCCATAACAATAAGGATTAAGACTCTAGCTGTGCTAGACAGACCTGGTAGTACGGACACGTCAGAGAAGATATTCCATAACAATAAGGATTAAGACCTCATTTTCCTAATCTTTACAATCTCTTTGATTGTGTCAGAGAAGATATTCCATAACAATAAGGATTAAGACAATTGGCGTGTATGTAATCTCGTGCGGCATAAACCCGTCAGAGAAGATATTCCATAACAATAAGGATTAAGACAACCGGATCTGGAAGTCCAGCTACATCTGCAAATGTCAGAGAAGATATTCCATAACAATAAGGATTAAGACAGAACATTCTTTTTCTTAGCTGCAATATCTTCAGGTCAGAGAAGATATTCCATAACAATAAGGATTAAGACTTCAGATATGCAATTCACGCGAATTGAATTTACTTCGGTCAGAGAAGATATTCCATAACAATAAGGATTAAGACT
>SAAM01000164.1 GCA_009929415.1 Clostridia bacterium
GCAACTTTGAAGAAGGAGAGTACTCAACGGAGGCAGTCTTTGATGAGCTGGAGCTTCCGATAAAAGAGGGTCAGAAGATCGGGACGCTTTATGTATACGGAAAAGACAAGATAGTGCATCAGGTAGAGCTTGTTTCAAAAAGCGATGTGAGCAGGTCGTGGATATTCATTCTGGCAGAAAGGATCAAAAGCCTTTTATCATGATACGCTCCATCTTGCTAAAGCAGGGCATATCTGTTAAAATACAGGTAATAAAGGAGATGGTACTATATGAAGATTCATGAATCGGCAGAGAATTATCTGGAGACTATATTTGTGCTTCAGAAAAGAAATGGATATGTAAGATCCATAGACATAGCGACGGAATTGAATTTTTCCAAGCCAAGCATAAGCAATGCGATGAAACAGCTGCGCAGCAAGGGATACATCCAGATGGATGAGAGCAGGCTGATAACCCTTACTGAAAAAGGAAGAAAAGTCGCAGAGCAGATATATGAGCGTCATCAGCTGATAAGTGAATTCCTCGAGATGCTCGGAGTGGACAGCCAGACTGCGGCAGAAGATGCCTGCAAGATCGAGCATGTATTAAGCAAGGAAACATTTGAAAAATTCAAAGAGCATGTAAATGAAATGAAAAAATAGAAATTTATCCGTATAATGAGTATCGGTAGCTGCGGCTGCCGATTTTTTGTTTCAGATGGTTTTTATAATTACTTGAAAGAATCACAAAAACGATGTAAGATGTAAAGTGGAACATGATACATATATTTGATTTGGCAAGATTTGAAAGGGGCTTTTATGAAACAAAAAACGGCATTACTCGTAGACAGTGGGATAGATGTACCTCCTTCGATAATTAAGGAGTACGGCATATATTCTCTTCCACTCAAGATAATTTACAAAGACAGAGAGTACTCAGATGGAGTTGATATACAGGCTGAAGAAGTTTACAGCAACCTTTCAGTCGAGATACCAAAGACATCTCTTCCAGGAGCAGCTGAAGCAATATCAATTTTGGACAGGATAAAAGCGGACGGCTATGAAAATGTGCTTGCGGTTACGTTATCCAGCGGACTGAGTGGAACATACAACATGATATCACTCGTGGCAAAGGATTATGAAGGACTTGATGTACAGGTCGTGGACACAAAGAACATAGGGATAGCAGGCGGCATGGTAGCCATAAGAGCGGCGGAATATATAAGTGAGGGAATGGATTTTGAGACTCTAGTAAAGACCGTGAATGAAGATGTGCCTGATTCAAAGATATTCTTCTGCATATCTACGCTTGAATATCTTCAGAAGGGCGGAAGGATAGGGCTGGTATCTTCGATGCTGGGTACGGCGCTTAATCTAAAGCCGATAATCTCATGTAATGAAGAGGGAATCTACTACAATGTGGCAAAGATAAGCGGCAGAAAGAGATCGCTCGACAAGATGATTGATATTGCGACAGAATATGCTTCAAAAGGAAAGCTTTACAACCTTGCAGTAGTGCATGGCGGTGCAGCAGAGGATGCTGAAAAGGTGAAGGAAAAGCTGCTGTCAAAGCTTTCTAAATACAAGAATGTATTTGAGGGACAGATAAGTCCTGCGCTTGGAGTCCATACGGGACCGGGGCTTGTTGGAATTGGAGTACAGATTCTGGAAAGATAAGAAGAGGTATGGATGGAAAGCTATATAAAAACAGAAGGAAGCAGAAGCTCAACCTGGTTTTTAGACTCTATAATACATTCTACAAATGAGCTTGTCGTGATAGTCAATGAAAAAGGGATAATAGAAGAGATAAGCGATGCATATTCTGATTTCCTTGGAGTGAAAAGAGAATATGCACTTGGCAAAAACGTAAGTGAGATTATTGAAAACACAAGGCTACTTGATGTAATCGAGACAGGAGTTGCAGACATCGAATCGACTCAGAGGATAAACGGCAAAAACATGATAGCTACCCGTATTCCCATAAAGAAGGATGGCAGGACCGTGGGAGCATTTGGAAGAGTGCTGTTTAAAGACGTGGATGATCTAAAGAAGCTCTATGAGAAGATAAACCGGATGAAGACGGAGCTGAATCTGTACAAGAGCAGGTTTCTCAAGCTCAACTCCGCAAAATACAGCGTGGAGAGCATAATAGGAAGCAGCAGGAACATGAGGCAGCTCAAAAACAGCATAAAAATAGTGGCAAAGACAAACTCTAACGTACTCATACTTGGAGAAAGCGGCACGGGAAAGGAGCTCTTTGCCCATGCAGTGCACAGCGCAAGCAAGAGAAGCAGCAAGCCCTTCATATGCATAAACTGCGGCTCAATACCGGAGGAGCTCATGGAATCAGAGCTTTTCGGATATGAGGAAGGCGCCTTCACCGGAGCGAAGAAGGGCGGCAAGATAGGTCTTTTTCAGGCGGCAGATCAGGGAACTATATTTCTTGACGAGATTGGAGATCTCCCGATGTCCATGCAGGTCAAGATACTCAGGTTCCTTCAGGACAGAGAGATACAGAAGGTAGGCTCAAGCGTGAGGGAGCCTGTGGATGTGAGGATCGTTGCAGCCACAAACAGGAACCTCGAGGAAATGGTTGCGGGCGGACAGTTCAGGTCGGATCTATATTACAGGCTCAACGTTATTACGATAAAGGTGCCTCCTTTGCGGGAAAGGAAGGATGATATCCCTGAGCTTTCCGAATTTCTTGTCGACAAATTCACCGTTAAGGAAGACATGGAGAAAAAGAATATATCAGACAGGACAATGGAGTACCTGAAGCTCTATGACTGGCCGGGAAATGTCCGGGAGCTTGAGAATGTGCTGGAGAGAGCGATCAACTTCCTCGGCAGCGACACTGTCATACTGCCTGAGCATCTTCCGGAAACCCTCACAGGAAGGAAGCAGAGCTTCAGCTCAAAGACGCTTAAGGAGATAACGGAAGAAGTAGAGATGAACGCCATAATGAATTCTCTTATTTATCACAAGAGCAATAAGACTGACACGGCGAATGCGCTGGGGATAAGCAGGACGAGTCTCTATGAAAAAATGAAGAAATATGGCATAGGCGACGAAAACTGACATGAGTGTACGGAAAACATTACAGATTATATTGAAAATACACTTTGTGTACGGAAAACCTTACACTAAATAGAGAGAATTATATAAATGTTCAGAAATCCTTACAGATTTTGACTTAAAACTCAAAATTTCAGTAGGGATTTTTTTTATTCTCATAAATAAAAATCTGTAATCAGGGCAGACAGGGCATTACGTTTTTTTGGCAGGATATTTGCATATATATGTGGCAACGTTATTTTTATGGTATATTTTATATTGATCGAAAGGTGAAGAATCATGTTAAGAGACAAGGTGAGTATTGTAACGGGAGGAGCAAGCGGAATAGGATATTCTATTGCCAGAGCTTTTGCGCAGGACGGCGCAAGAGTCGTAATTGCGGATGTAAACGAAGAAAAGCTTAAGGAAGCGGCAGGTGAGCTGGGATGCGACTTTTTTGCGGCTGACCTCAGCAGGAGAGAGCCATGCAAGGCGCTTGCAGACTATGCGATTGAGAAATACGGCAAGGTTGACATACTCGTCAATGTGGCGGGTATCCAGAATGTGAGCTCCATAGAGGATTTTCCGGAGGACAAGTGGGATTTCATGATAAGCCTTATGCTTACGGCGCCATTCCTTCTTACCAAGTATGTGTGGGGCTCGATGAAATCTCAGGGATGGGGCAGGATCATCAACCTGGATTCGATTCACGGCCTTGTGGCATCTGAGTTCAAGTCTGCCTACGTTTCAGCAAAGCACGGGCTCATAGGTCTCACAAAGACTGCTGCGCTTGAGGGCGGAGAGTATGGGATAACAGTAAATGCGATATGTCCGGCATATGTAAGGACTCCGCTTGTAGACAATCAGATCGATGCTCAGGCGAAGAACCACGGCATAAGCAGAGAAGACGTAGTTGGAAGCATCATGCTTCAGAAATCAGCGATAAAGACACTCATAGAGCCTGACGAGGTTGCGGAGACGGTCAGATTCCTCTGCTCAGATGCGGCAAACCACATGACAGGCGCAGCAATAACTATGGACGGCGGATGGACTGCCGGCTAATTATAATATATATAATTTGAGGAGGATTTGTATATGATAGGAGTAATTGGTATTATATTGTCGCTGGGGCTGCTGATGTACCTGGCATACAGAGGTATCTCGGTTATAATCCTTGCGCCGCTTCTGGCACTTTTTGCCGTCCTTATGGGAAGCATCGGAACAGGAGATGCCCATCTGATGGCTACATATACCGAGGTGTTCATGGTTAGTCTTGGAGGATATGTAAAATCATATTTTCCGGTATTCCTGCTTGGAGCACTGTTTGGAAAACTGATGGATGATTCGGGCTCGGCGCAGGCCATCTCTGAATTTATCGTTAGAAAGATCGGAAAGAAGAGAGAGGTTCTTGC
>SAAM01000013.1 GCA_009929415.1 Clostridia bacterium
ATCGTAAAGGTAACTCCTTCTTCCAAGATTGTCGGCGACATGGCGATATTCATGGTTAAGAATGACCTCAACAAGGACAACATAATGGAAAAAGGAAAGAACCTCTCATTCCCTGAGTCAGTTATAGAATATTTCATGGGCTACATCGGACAGCCTGAGGGCGGATTCCCTGAGGAGCTTCAGAAACTCGTTCTCAAGGGTGCTACTCCTATAACATGCAGACCTGGAGAGCTCCTTCCTCCCGAAGATTTCAATGCTATCAAGAAGTATCTTGATGAGAACTACAACGGAAGAGGAAACTCAAGAAATGTAGTGAGCTATGCTCTTTACCCAAAGGTATATGACGATTACTGCAAGCACCTTGAGCTTTACAACGACATCAGCAAGCTTCCATCAAACGTGTTCTTCAACGGCCTTGATATAGGTGAAGAGGTAGATGTGGAGATTGAGCCTGGCAAGGTCCTCAACATGAAATTCCTTTCAATGAACGAGCCTGATGCAAACGGCATGAGAACCCTCAGCTTTGAAGTGAATGGTTCATCGAGAGAGATAGAGATAGTTGACCACTCAGTCGAAATAATCAAATATGATGAAAGAAAGGTCGACTCTTCAAATCCAAAGCACATCGGATCTCCGATTCCTGGAAATGTCGTTAAGATATTCGTAAAAGCCGGCGATGCAGTAGAAGCCAACAAGCCGATCATGACAATAGAAGCCATGAAGATGGAGACTACGGTTCTTTCAAAATCAAATGGAGTGATATCTGAGATACTCGTCAAGGAAGGCGATCGCGTTTCTGATAACCAGCTGATTGCAACTCTTGAATAATTAAATCAGTCAATAAATTCAATAAATCCTTCTTTTCAAAGGCTCAGACTATGTCTGAGCCTTTTTTGTCAAACTTCCAGTGTTTCTGTTATGAACATATGTGTTTGTGGTATAAACAAAATAGTATTTAAATAATAATAGAAAAGGAGTTTGGATGATGGAAAATCAACAAATCGAAAAAGTCACATTCGATCGAGTCTTGAGCAGGAAAAATGTGTTTGCCATTGCCTTTGGCGCCATGATAGGCTGGGGATGGGTCGTAATGGCTGGTCAGTGGATACGGCAGGCTGGGACACTCGGTGCAATAACCGCATTCATAGCCGGAGGAATAATGGTCATATTTGTCGGGCTTACATACGCAGAGCTTACTGCTGCGATTCCTCAGTGCGGGGGTGAACAGGTCTTCAGCCTCAGGGCGCTTGGGCCTGACTGGTCTTTTCTATGTACATGGGCCATAATACTCGGATACATAGGCGTCGTTGCATTCGAGGCATGCGCCCTTCCTACAGTCCTTGAGTATATTGCCCCGGATTTTCTCAGGGGGTACATGTACACAGTAGAGGGCTTTGACATCTATGCGACCTGGGTGGCTGTGGGCGTAATAAGCTCTCTCATAATAACCTATGTGAATTATATAGGCATAAAGCCTGCCGCTTTTCTTCAGGGCATCCTTACGGCTGTTATAATAGCTATAGGCCTCGTACTTATTGCCGGCTCCAGCGTGAGCGGCAAACTGACATATACAGAGCCACTTTTCAATGACGGCTTTGGCGGGATTCTATCCGTGGCTGTAATGACGCCTTTCATGTTTGTGGGCTTTGACGTAATTCCTCAGGCAGCCGAAGAGATAGCCATTCCTTTCAAGGATATAGGCAAGCTGATAATATTATCCATAGGATCTGCAGTGGTATGGTACGCCGTAATAATACTTTCCGTTTCAGTCATGATGACTGCGCCGGAGATAGATTCTTCTGTACTTGTAACGGCAGATGCAATAAAAAAAGCCTACGGCGGAAGCGAGCTCATGGCAAAGCTGCTTATCATAGGCGGCATGGCCGGCATAGTGTCAAGCTGGAATTCCTTCTTCATGGGCGGAAGCAGGGCAATATATGCCCTCGCAAAGGCCAGATGCCTTCCTGAGTTTCTTTCGGTGCTTCATCCCAGGTATAAGACACCTACAAATGCTATAATCCTCATAGGCGCAATATCGTGCATCGCGCCATTCTTTGGCAGGGCAATGATGGTGTGGCTCACAAATGCCGGCGGAACGGGTGCTGTTACCGCCTACCTCATGGTTTCCATATCATTCCTCGTGCTTCGCAGAAAGGAACCCGAACTGAGGAGGCCTTATTTCGTAAAAAATCACCGCTTTGTTGGCGGCATGGCAGTCGTTCTCAGCTCAATAATGCTTCTCCTCTATATGCCGGGGATGCCTTCAGGCCTCATGATTCCTGAGTGGACAATCATAGGAATATGGTCACTGCTTGGAGTGATATTTTATGTATACGCAAAACGGAAATTCCCTGATTTCGGCAGGATAATAGATATAGATCTCAGTGAATTTGAAGATTAAAAAAACAGTTACAGATAAAAGAACAGATAAGAAATGCTACAATTCTCATCTGTTCTTCTATTTATAATGGTTACATTAGCTTTGATTTATTCCAGATCTTCTGCCCTGTCCATTGCCATTTCTGCTGCCCTGCCCCATTCCAGTACCATTGCCTGTGCATGTTCCTGATGCAGCATTTTCAAATGCTCTCAGATGGTTTTTGGATGCATTCATGAGTCTTTCAAATACTGCTCTCACATCATCATCGAGGTCCTCTTTGAGGAATTTTTCGTACATTGCTATGTTGTTCTCCTCAGCCTTGATTTCTATGCCATAAGATTCCTGTAGTGATGATGGCATTTCAACAAAAGATTTCCAATCCTTTTCCGGTACAGTCACCTTGTATTTCTCAAATAGAGGAAGCAGCATACTGACATGCCTCTGCTCAGCTCTCACAATGTTTGTGAACGGCCTCTGAGCGCCGAACTTTTCGATTATCATCTGATACCCTGCAAGCGCAAGATTTTCATCTTCGATAGCGTAGACAAGCATCTCCTCAAGGGTATAGCTGCTGTCCGAAGAAGCCGCTGCTGCGCCATGTTTTTCTGTTAATATGCTGCTGTCTTCAACTGCATATACAGATCCTCCTGATACTGCAGATAATATCATCGTAGCCGATAAAAATATGCCTGCTGATTTTTTCAAGATATTTTTTCTCATCATATTCATCTCCTTATCACATATATTATCAAATATAAAGGTAAGCTTTGAATTCCTTATGTCTTATCCTTATTATAACCATCAAATATGACAGAAGTGTGATGGAAAGATAAAATAAGTATGAAAAAACCGTGACCCGGTTTTAACTGAGTCACGGCTTGTTTTGTGTGGTTATATCATAAATAAGCTGTTCTTATTTATCTCTTACTGTTCCATCGCTTATAGCTGCCTGCGCTGCGGCAAGTCTTGCTATCGGCACTCTGAATGGCGAGCAGCTCACATAGTCAAGCCCTACTGTCTGGCAGAATGCTATCGATTTTGGATCTCCTCCATGCTCTCCGCATATTCCCAGCTTCAGACCCGGCTTTGTCTCTCTTCCGAGCGTTGCTGCCATCTTTACCATCTTGCCTATTCCTGTATTGTCAAGTGTTTCGAATGGACTGTATTCAAGTATGCCTTTTTTCACATATTCCTCAAGGAATTTGCCTGAATCGTCTCTTGAGAATCCGAATCCCATCTGAGTAAGGTCATTTGTTCCAAAGCTGAAGAATTCTGCTTCCTCTGCTATCTCATCTGCAGTTATAGCCGCTCTTGGAACCTCTATCATCGTTCCTATTGTATACTCTACTTTTTCTCCTGTAGCGCTGAATATATCGTTTATCTCCTCAACAAGGAATCCTTTGATGTATTCAAGCTCTGCCTTTGCGCATATAAGAGGTATCATTATCTCTGGCTGAACATTGATGCCTGATTTCTTCATCTCTATTGCTGCCTCGATTATCGCTCTTACCTGCATTCTGTATATCTCAGGATATGTCACTGCAAGTCTGCAGCCTCTGTGTCCAAGCATAGGGTTGAACTCATGAAGCTTTTCTACAACATCCTTCAGATGATCAAATGATTTTCCTATTGCATCTGCGACTTCCTTTATGTCCTCATCCGTATTTGGAAGGAATTCGTGAAGCGGCGGATCAAGAAGTCTTATTGTAACAGGAAGCTCCTTCATTACTTCGTATATTCCTATGAAGTCCTGCTTCTGATATGGAAGCAGAAGCTTGAGCGCTGATTCTCTTTCTTCTAGAGTCTCTGCAACTATCATCTTTCTTACATTAAGGATTCTCTCCTCGTCAAAGAACATATGCTCTGTTCTGCAAAGTCCGATTCCTTCTGCTCCAAGCTCGATGGCTTTTTTTGCATCTCTCGGGTTGTCTGCGTTCGCTCTTACCTTCATGGTCTTGAACTCGTTTACATAGCCCATGAATACCTCAAAATTCTCGATAAGGCTCAGGCTCGCTTTTGGTATGCTTCCAAGGTATACATTTCCTGTAGATCCGTCTAGTGATATAACGTCTCCTTCTGTAAGGACCATATCCTTTACCTTCATGGTTTTTGCATGCTCATCTATTCTTATTTCCTGGCATCCTGCAACACAGCATTTTCCCATTCCTCTTGCAACAACTGCGGCATGCGATGTCATTCCGCCTCTTGCCGTAAGGATTCCTTCTGAGTTTATCATTCCGGAAATGTCCTCTGGAGAAGTTTCCTGTCTCACAAGTATTACCGGTATTCCTTTTTCCTTGGCTTCAACTGCATGCTCTGCTGTGAAGTAAATGTGTCCTGAAGCTGCCCCTGGAGATGCTGGAAGTCCTTTTGCAAGAAGCTCATGATTTTTTAGTTCCTTCTCATCAAAGCTTGGGTGAAGAAGCTGCTCAAGCATATGCGGATCTATTCTTCCAACGCTTTCTGATTTTGTGATTTTTCCTTCTTCTACAAGGTCTACGGCGATGTTTACTGCCGCTTTTGCAGTTCTCTTTCCTGTTCTTGTCTGAAGCAGGTAAAGTATTTCGTCTTCTATAGTGAATTCTATGTCCTGCATGTCTCTGTAGTGGTTCTCAAGTATCTGAGTGGTCTTCATGAACTGATCATATACCGAAGGCATGATAGACTCAAGTTCATCTATTGACAGTGGCGTCCTTATCCCTGCAACCACGTCCTCTCCCTGTGCGTTCATCAGGAATTCTCCAAACACCTTATTTTCTCCTGTAGCTGGGTTTCTTGTGAAGGCAACTCCAGTAC
Organism: Clostridia bacterium; assembly: GCA_009929415.1. Taxonomy (GTDB): domain Bacteria; phylum Bacillota; class Clostridia; order Peptostreptococcales; family Filifactoraceae; genus Proteocatella. Next base: position 5,177 of record SAAM01000013.1, read on the forward strand.
CTGATCTGTCTCCCATGTTTCCAAATACCATGCTCTGGATATTTACAGCAGTTCCGAGCTTGTGTGAAATTTCATTGAGATTTCTGTATATTACTGCACGAGGGTTGTCCCATGAATCAAATACAGCCTTTACAGAAAGTTTCAGCTGTTCTTTTGTATCCTGCGGGAAATCTGTTCCAAGCTCTCTTTTGTATATCTCCTTGTATGTTTCTACAAGCGTCTTTAAGTCTGATGCATCAAGGTCTGTGTCGTTGGCAACGCCTTTTTCATGCTTCATTTTTTCAAGCTGATGCTCAAAGTTTGATTTTGCTACTCCCATAGCTACGTCAGAGAACATCTGTATGAATCTCCTGTAGCTGTCATATGCGAATCTCTCATTTCCACTCTTCTTTATGAGAGAAAGAACCGTTTCGTCGTTAAGTCCAAGGTTAAGTATAGTATCCATCATTCCAGGCATTGAAAATACTGATCCTGATCTTACAGAGACAAGAAGCGGGTTCTCGCCGTGACCGAATGTTTTTCCTGTCTCAGATTCAAGCTGAGCAAGCTTTTCGAATGTCTCATCAAGAAGCTGTGGCCAGAGTGTCTTTCCTTCTTCAGAGTACTGTATGCAGGCCTCAGTTGTTATCGTGAATCCCGGCGGAACGTTAAGGCCGATGTTTGTCATTTCTGCAAGGTTTGCTCCTTTTCCTCCAAGGAGGCTCTTCATGTCCTTGTTACCTTCTTTAAAATTATAGACGAACTTTTTCATTGGTTTTCTCCTTTAGCATTAGTCATTATATATTCTTATACCCTGTTTTTTCAAAATGTTTATAATTATATCAGCTGTTTCTTCGATTGCTTTGTTTGAAACGTCAATCACAGGACATCCTATTTTCTTCATTATCTTGTCTGCATAGTCTAGCTCTTCGAGTATCCTGCTCATGGACGCGTAATTTGCGCCACTTGTAAGTCCAAGCGCCTTGAGCCTTTCCTCTCTTATCTGATTGAGCTTTTCCGGAGAATTTATGAGTCCTATCACCCTTGAAGGAGAGACTTCATATATTTCCCTTGGTGGAAGCGACTCTGGCACGAGCGGTACATTGGCTGCCTTTATGTTCTTGTTTGCAAGATACATTGAAAGCGGAGTCTTTGAGGTCCTTGATATTCCAAGTATCACTACATCAGCCTGCTTGAGGCCTCTTGGGTCCTTGCCGTCATCGTATTTTACTGCAAACTCTATGGCTTCTACTCTCTTGAAATATGCCTTGTTGAGCTTTCTTATAACTCCTGCCTCACGGCTTGGCTGCATCGCAAATTTTTCAGATAAGGCGTTTAAAGTCCCACCCATTATGTCCATGCATGGTATCCCGTATTCCTTAGCGACTTTATTTATCATTTCGATCAGTTCAAGCTCCACAAGCGTATATACCAGGATTGAATTGCAGTTTTTCGCTTCTTCAAGGATAGGCATAAGCGTTTCTTCATCAAGCACATATGAACGCTTCTTAATCTCATAATTACCTGTGTCAAACTGAGCAACACAAGCTTTTGCAATTTGTTCAGCTGTGTCTCCAAGCGAGTCTGAAATTACAAATATGTTTAATTTCATCAAATATACTCCTTATATTCTAGTTTTTTATCAGTTCTGCCAGCAATTTTGTAGCATTTGTCTTTGTAAATCTTCCTACGATCTCTATGAATCCGTTTTTTTCATCAGTCCGCACTACAGGAAGACTGTCTATCTCATGCACTATCAGCTTGTTTATCGCCTCAGGCACATTTGCATTCTCATCCACTGTTACGACATTTGGCATTCTCGTCATCGCCATGCTGACAGGCACCGAGTTGAGGTCTTTTTCTCCAATTGCGCTCTTGAGGAGATCTTTTCTTGATATTATCCCGCTGAGCCCCTTTTCATTTACTGCGAATATGCTTCCTACGTCTTCGAGGAAGAATTTTACCATCGCATTATGAAGGGATTCCTTGTCATCTATTACAACCGCTATGCTCATCACCTGCGAAACCTTTTTCTTAAGTATCTTCTCTGCTGAGATGTTTATTCTCTCCTGCAGTATATAACCTACCTTGGGTCTTGCTGCAAGATATCCGAGCTGCGTCAGAACGCTCAGGTCTGATCTCAGGGCTGCCCTGGTGAGTCCCAGCTCTCCGGCTATATTCTCTCCCGTTACGGGCTGCGCTTCTTTAACAATCTCTAAAATTTCAAGTTGTCTCTTTGATAAATTTATTATACTCACCTCGCTTTATGGTACTCTATATTTATGTAGTATATCACATTTGTTTTTTATGTCAACACAAATAGAAAAAGAACCTGATTTATTTTTATCAGATTCTTAAAGTTCCCTCTGTATTTTCTTGAGCCTGAGCTCTCTTTCCCTGTAATCAGGCATATATCGCCTCACCTCGTCATAAAACTGCTTCTGGTGGTTCTTGACCCTTATATGCGCAAGTTCGTGCACTACTATATAGTCTATTATGTCATCAGGAAGCAGCATCAGCCTCCATGAAAAGCAAAGGCTGTTCTTTGCGCTGCAGCTCCCCCATCTTGTTTTTGCAGAGGTTATCTTTATCCCCTCAGGCTCTGCCTGCATGATCTCTGAGTAGTGGCTTACCCTGTGATGAAGGACCTTTTTCGCCTTTTCCTTAAGAAATTGTATATCACATTCAGAGAGCCTGCTGTATATGCTGTTTTCTGATCTCTCCTTCATAATGTGGAGCTGCTTTTTTATCCAGTCGGAATTTTCGTTTATTATACGCTCAGCTTCTCTTGCAGAAAGCTTAAGCGGCGTCCTGATTGTTATCTTCTGCTCTCTGGATACAGAGATGGCAACCGTCTTTCTCTTTGTCCTTATTATTTCGTAATCCATATCCTGTTCTTTCCTCATTAAATTATCAAAATTTAAGCATGTTTATATATGATTCTACTATCCTTGTGCCCATTATCATCGAAACGAATATCCCAAGGCACAGAAACGGGCCAAATGCCATGTGAGAGCCTCGCCCTGATCTCCGGCTCGCAATAAGCCAGACGGCGAATGCCCCACCGGTAAATACCGCTATGAAAAACGAGAGCAGCGCATTCTGCCACCCCAGAAATAAGCCGCATACTGCCATGAGCTTTATGTCTCCTCCCCCAAAGCTGTCCTGGACTATCCGGTTCATGACGATCATGAAAACGCTGACAGAAAGCGAGCCTGCCGCTGCTGAGGCCAGCGTAAGAGCGGAGTCCATAAGCGCCAGAATCAGAGCGATTGGGACCGCAGATACAATTAGAATGTCCGGTATGGTCATCGTATCCATGTCTATGAATGCTACTGCTATGAGAATGGCCGCTATCATGAACAAGAGCAGAGCTCTCACAGAGATGCCATATGCAAGATATGATGCTGCTGCCGCAAGACCTGAAATGAGCTCAACGACAGGATACCTGAGGGAAATCGATGAGCCGCAGTGAGCGCATTTTCCGCGAAGCAATGCGAAGCTCATAACCGGCACAAGCTCATATGCCTTCAGCTGAGAGCCGCAATCTCTGCAGGATGACCGCCCTGATATCACCGATATCCCCTTGGGCAATCTGTATATAACTACATTCAGAAAACTACCTGTGCACATTCCGTAAATAAAACTGACTGAACAGAAAACTGCTTCCTCTGCTGTTAGCATGCTCTCTTCCCCCATATTCCAATACTTTTATTACTTCTGATATTACTTGTTTCCGCCTTCAAAGTCAACAGATTTCACTATGCAAAAAATCAGCTTTTTTCTCAGATTTTTCTGAATAGCGGCTTAAAATGGATGGATAATAAGGTCGCTATGTGTTATCATTATTATATAAAAATAACAGGAGGTATCAGTATGAATCATTTTGAAGGTCTTGAGTCAGAAAGAGTTTTTTATTTCTTTGAGGAAATATCAAAAATTCCAAGATGCTCAGGAAACGAAAAAGAAATAAGTGATTATATGGTAAGGTTTGCGCAGGAAAGAAATCTCGAGGTGTTTCAGGATGAGATTTACAATATCATAATCAAAAAGCCGGCCACGCCTGGTTATGAAGCTGCTCCTTCAATGGCGCTCCAGGGCCACCTTGACATGGTATGCGAAAAAAACATGAATATAGTACATGATTTCAGCAAGGATCCGATTAGCCTTGTCGTCAGAGATGGAATGATATATGCAGACGGCACTACGCTTGGAGCAGACAACGGAATCGCGGTCGCAATGGCAATGGCAGTGCTTGACTCAAAGGATCTCAGCCACCCTGCGCTTGAGGTAATACTTACCGTACAGGAAGAAACCGGCCTTACGGGAGCGAAAGAGCTCGACTCATCAAAGATAGATTCGAGAATACTTATAAACATAGATTCAGAAGAAGAAGGAAAGCTGCTTACAAGCTGCGCCGGTGGACTGAGGAGCAGGCTCGATCTTCCTGCTGCGTGGACTTTCCTTGAAACTGAATATGAGCTTTTCAGCCTTAATGTAAAGGGACTGAGCGGCGGCCACTCAGGGGCTCAGATAAATCTTGGCAGAGGCAATGCCATTAGGATTCTTGGAAGGATTCTGAGAGACCTTGCAAAAACCATGAAGTACGAAATCCAGGCTGTCCATGCAGGCTCTAAGGATAATGTTATCCCAAGAGAGGCAAGCGCGGTGATAGCGATAAATACAGGCAGCCATGAAGTGCTTGCTGATTTTGCAGAGAAATGGACGAGCGTCCTGAGAAGTGAATTTGCTCTAAAGGATGAGGGTGTACTCATCGAAGCAGCGAAACGTGAAGATAGCTCATCAAGAGTGCTTGATATGAAATCAAAAAGAGATCTCATATTCATGCTAAACCACCATCCAAATGGGATAGAGACCATGAGCGCACATATACCTGGGCTTGTGGAATCATCTCTGAATATCGGCGTGCTCGAAACGGGCGAAAGATGCATCAGCTTTTACTCTGCTGTAAGGAGCAGCGTAAGGACGCTGAAGCACGAGATTGCTGAAAGGCTTCAGCTGCTTGCCGACTATGCAGGCGCTTCGCTCACGCTTTCAAATGAATATCCTGAGTGGAGCTTTAACCCTGAGTCAAAGATAAGAGATCTTTTCGTGAGCTGTCACAGCGAACTTTTTAGAAGCGCTCCTGAGATAGTGGCTATACATGCAGGAGTGGAATGCGGAATATTCAGCGAGAAGTTTGAGAACATGGACATGATCTCATTCGGACCGGATGCATTCGATGCGCATTCTCCTGACGAGCACGTTTCGATAAAATCTGTCGACAACTGCTACAGGCTTCTTAAAGAAGTTCTAAGGAGTTCACTGCAGCTGGCATAGGTTTCTTAATATACTTTAATCAAAAAAAATACTAAAATCCCTGCTCCAGACCTTTTGATCGATGTCTGTAGCAGGGATTGTTAATTTCATCAGTATGCAAAGCTTGAATGCGATTTGCTGTATATGTTCATTATAAGCGCTATGATCATCATGGTGGTGAGCATCGAGCTTCCCCCATAGCTGACAAATGGCAGCGTCACGCCTGTAACAGGCATAAGCCCTATCGTCATTCCTATATTCTGGAGTATCTGGTAGAAGAGCATTCCCATGAATCCAGTCGTTACAAGAGTTCCATAGAAGTCCTTGGCATGCTTTGAGATCGAGTATATACGGCTCAGAAAAAGAAAGAAAAGTATTATCACTACAGCCATTCCTACAAATCCAAATTCTTCGCCGAGCACCGCGAATATGAAGTCGCTTTCGGTAACCGGAAGGAACCCATACTGGCTGATTGTGCCGTTAAACAGTCCCTTGCCGAAGAATCCGCCTGAGCCTATTGCTGTCATTGACTGTATTACCTGGAAATTTCCTTCATATGAAGGGTCTCCGGGATTGAGAAAGGCGTCTATCCTTACGCGCTGGTGATCTCTCAGTATGAATTTGTATATTATAGGGGTTGAAAGTGCAAATATAACCAGTGAATTGAAGATGAATCTAAGATTCAGTCCCGCAACAAAAAGGCATACGAGCGTTATTGAAGTAAAAACTATGACTCCTCCAAGATCCGGCTGCTTGAGCAGCAGAAACAGTATCGGAACCGGATATACAAGTGCCGGCAGTATTTCTGACATCGTATCGAGCCTGTTCTTCCTTCTGTCAAGAAATGACGCATACGCAAGCGTGAAGGTTATCTTGGCGGCCTCTGACGTCTGAAAATCCATGAAGCCGAGATTTATCCAGCTTCTTGCTCCGAACTGGGCTTTTCCTATTCCCGGTACATAAACAAGCAGGAGCAGCGCTATAGTCGCAATGTAAAGATGCGTGTCATACCTTTTGAGTATCCTGTAATCAAGCACTCCAGACATGAATATCGCGGTCATCCCCATTGCAAAGGATACGCTCTGTATTATAAGCCTTTTTTTATCAAACTGTGTTGCGCTCGTGATAAGTACTATACCTATTACAAAAAGTATCGATATTATAAGTAAAAGCGACCAGTCATATTTCTTTTTATTTAAATTATTATCCATTTCTTTCCTCAACTACTATTTTACTGTCCTTATAGGTATGTTTGCAACGAGTGCATTAACAAGCTCTCCATGTTCATTTTCCATCTTTGTGAGCTCAACATCCACAGATGCGCTTCCCACTTCTACGTATTTTTCAAGCGCTATTATTATCTCGTCCTTTATCTTTGTAAGAAGCTCGTTTGACATTCTTCCCTTGTCCTGCATAAGCACAAGCTTAAGCCTTTCCTTTGCAACATCCTTAGACTTGTTTTTTGATGACATGAAACCAAAGTTTATCATAATAGTTATCCTTTCTTTAAAAACTATCTGTTAAGAAACAGCTTCTGGAATCTTCCGAAGAAACTTTCCTGTACATCAAGCTCCAGAAACTTGACTTCTTCTCCCATTACTCTCCTGGCTATATTGCTGTATGCAGTTCCTGCAAGAGAATTGTTGTATTCTACCACGGGTTCTCCCTTGTTGGTTGATATTACAACGTTCTCATCATCAGGCACCACGCCTATGAGCTTTATTCCCAGGATATCCAGGATGTCATTTATATCGAGCATGTCTCCGTTTCTTACCATGTTCATCTTTATTCTGTTTACAACGAGATTTATGTCATCGACTGAATGTGCCTCAAGCAGTCCTATTATCCTGTCTGCGTCTCTTACTGCTGAAACCTCGGGAGTCGTAACTACGATAGCGCTGTCTGCGCCGGCGATAGCATTCTTGAATCCGTTTTCAATCCCTGCAGGGCAGTCAACGATTACATAGTCAAATTCTTCCTTGAGCTCATCGCACAGCTCTTTCATCTGCTCCGGATTTATGGCATCCTTGTCTCTTGTCTGAGCCGCCGGTATGAGGTAGAGTCCGTCAAAGCGCTTGTCTTTTATCATGGCCTGTCTGGGCTTGCATTTCTTTTCTATCAGATCTACAAGGTCGAATACTATCCTGTTCTCCAGACCCATTACCACGTCAAGGTTTCGCAGTCCTATATCCCCGTCTATGACTATTACCTTGTTTCCCAGCTTGGTAAGTGCTGCTCCTATATTCGCTGTTGATGTAGTCTTGCCAACTCCACCTTTTCCTGAAGTTACCACTATTACTTTGCCCATAAAGCCCTCCTGTTTTAATATTCAAAATTTTTATCTAAAAATTTTCTATCACAATTTCCCCGTCTCTGTTTTTTACCAGAGCATTTGTAAGCATCGTAGCATCTTCAGGCGGTACCGCAAACATGTCCTCTATCCTTATCTGAAGTGGAAGCAGCTTCAGCGCTGCAAGAAAGCAGTCCGTATTTCCCTTGCCTGCATGGGCCATTCCCCTGAAGCTTCCAAGGACCACTATGTTTCCTGTCGCCGTTATCTTTGCGCCAGGATTCACATCTCCAAATATCACGACGTTTCCGTCATATTCGATTTCTGCGCCTGACCTGAGATTCTCGAAAAGGAATTTTGTCGGCAGCGCCGGTGGTTCTGAATCTTCTTTTCTTGTCTTTGCATCGGCGGAGCTTATCTTTGTAAGGTTCTTTATCCTGTTTATGGTCTCATCCATTGATGTTATTTTATCCTTGAGCAGATTCACGTTTGAGGAGCTTATGTGTCTGACATGTACTTTCTTTTTGCCAGCTTCCTCTGCAGTGTCTTCCTCTTCAAATATTATATCATAAGATTCTTCCAATAAACTCTTCAGATATTTAATATCTGAATTTTTTAGTCCTGGAGCGTTGAATTTGATGAATCTGCTGCCTCTGAAAAACTCATTGGATCCTTCAAACTTTTCGAGCAAGAGCCTTCTTGCATTAATGAAATCTACAGTTTCCGAAATGTTAATTATGAAACCGGTCTTGGTGCCTTTAATTTCTAACTCCATGATTTTCCTTTCTTTTAACTAATTCCATCACTGAATGAAAATTCCTCATCAACCACGTCATCTTCTATAAGATTAAAATATTCAGCATATATGTCTCTGGCTATGGCTGCTCCAAATCCTCCGTGTCCTCCCTGGAAAAGAAGCGTAACAACTGCAATCTCCGGTTCATCTGCAGGAGCATATGATACGAGCCATGCAAAAGGATCGTATGAATCCTTGTAGGCATTTATCCTGTCAGAGGTTATGTTTGGATTCAGCTCCATTATCGCTCTCTTCATATATACATGCCTTGGATATCTTGATTTGTCGTCTTTTTCGTATTTGTCTGTAAGGGTGATAACTTCGTTTCTGTTTACCCCAAAGCTTCCCATGTACTTAAGCAGGTACGCTTCTTCATCTGCCACCGGTATTCTTCCCGATTTCTGAGCTGTTCCTGTCTTTGATGCAATCTTTACAGGAAAATTCTTCAGATATGAGCTTGAAGAACCCTCATCTGTTACATCCTCCATGCCCTGTCTTATGAATTTAAGATTCTCAGGATTCTTGAGGGCTATTTTTTCGGTAGTTCTCTCTACCATCTGAGTCGAAGTCTTGTCTGAGGATTCTACCTTGTCGACTACGGTCACCTTGTTGAGGAATCCGCCATTTGCTATTGCGGATATATAATTGGCAAGCTGGATAGGTGTGTACGCATGCTCTCCCTGTCCTATGGAAAGGTTGAAGGTGTCTCCTGTCTGCCATTTTGCCTGATTGAAATAGCTGTATTTCACTATGTCCGCAATCTCCTCGATATACTGGGTTTTTACTCCCATTTCTTCAAGCCTCAGCATTATCTCGCCTCTTGTAGGATTTTCATCCATCCAGCTCACGATTTTATTGATGGCTTCTTCGTATTTTGGATCCTTGCTGTCGAAATCATTGAAATATGTTCTCATCCTTCTGTTCAGGTCGCTCTCAAGCCTGTACGAAAGTCCCTGCGCCTTGCTGGCAGGATTTGGTACCTTTCCGGCAATTTCTTCTATCTGAATTCCGGTTTTCTGATCGAGCCCGAAAAGCTTTGAATATGTCAGCACGTCTTCCGCCTTCATCTTTACCGGCAGCGGAGTATCGGTCGCATAGTTGTATCCTACGCTTACGCTGTAGAAATAGTAGTTGCATGAATCTCTGAGCGCATCCATAAGGTTCTCGTATCCGTGATTTCCTCCTCTTTCGTTCCAGATCCAGCATCCAAATGTCCTGCCACCCATCTCTATTACACCTTTGTCCAGTATCTGATAATACGGATCCAGCCCGTTTTCTAGAGCTGCAAGTCCAGTTATCATCTTGAAGGTGGAACCCGGCTGCACCGATGTCATCGTAGCGATGTTGTAGAGAGGCTTTGGAGCAATCGGGTCGTTCATGTTGGTGGGCATCAGGGAGTTCATGTCCTTAGTGCTTATCCCCTGAACGAAAAGATTGGGGTCATAATCCGGATAGTTTGCAAGCGCAAGGACTTCTCCTGTTTTTATATCCAGGACTACGACTGCTCCGGACTGAGCTTTGGAGTATATCCTCTGATTGTCTCTCATTCTCATGTTTCCCCAGATGCTCTCATATGTCCCGCCTGACTGTATTGTCTTAAGCGTCTTTTCAAGAGAATCTTCGGCCACCTTCTGAAGCTTTGCATCAATGGTCAGATATACTGTGCTTCCTATTTCAGGGTCAGCTCTTTCTATCGTCTCGATCATCCTGCCGCTAGCGTCCACCTGAACCTTGGTATATCCGTTCTTGCCTTTGAGGACTTCCTCATAGGTTTTTTCTATTCCAGTTTTTCCAATTATGTCCGTTGCGAAATATCCCATTTCTCTTACGTATTTGTCTATCTCTGCCTGACTCGATATCTTTCCGAGCTGTCCGAGTATATGAGAAGCATCCGGTCCATCCGGATAGTATCTCACCGAGCTAGTCCTTACTGCAATCCCTGGAAAGCTGATTGCATTTTCTTCAAGCTTTGATACGGTTTCCTTGCTTATGTCCTCTGATATTACTGTAGGTTCATACTGATAGTATCCTTTTGATCTTATGAGGTCTCTTACAGAAAGGATCTTTCTTGCCTGCACATCGTCAGACATGTCTTCTATCGCATAGTACTTCTTTACATACCCAAAGGCTTCCTTTGCAGGCGTGCTGTATATGTCCTCTTCTTCATCGACATATTTCTTGAGGTATTTTGCCAGCCATTCTTTTTTCTTTACTGTCTCGGAAAATTCCATCTTCTCTACCGATATAGGCGGAAAATACCCTGCCTCAATTATCTTGCTCTGAATGTCATAGACTGTATCGCTCTCGCTTACGGTTATCATGCCGTTGCCTGTGAGCGTATCTACCATGTAGTCAAAGGTCTGCTGAGCATCATAGTGAAGGGGTATTGAATTTGCTTTTTTCCACTCTTCTATTTTCTTGTCGAATGTATATTCATAGCCAGACGGAGTTATCGTTATCGGAAACTCGTCTTTTATAGTTTCTCCGTTTGATTCGAGTATGTCTACCACGTCTTCGACAACATCATTTATGTTGTCAGGTGATATCTCATTTGGCGAAATCTCTACAGAAAAAAGTGGTCTGTTACCGGCAAGCAGAGTGCCGTTTCGGTCTCTTATCTCTCCTCTTGGAGCATTTATGGATATTTTCTTGTATATCTTGTTGTCTGCAATCTGAGAGTATTCCTCTCCCTTTACGGTCGTCAGATAAAGCGATTTTATCATCAGCATGACAAAGCACAGGCACACAATCCTGAAAAGGAATTTATTCTTATCTTCGATATTTATATTTATTTTCATTTTTTCACCAGAAATTATATTTTTTCAAAAGCGTTGCACGCTGGTTCATATATAAGGAGCCCGAATATGCAGTTCAGAATGGCTTTCTTTGCCAGAAGTATCATGAATGCCGAAAAAGAAACACTGCTGAAGAAGATCTGAGACACTCCAGCCTGGACTGAAACCTGGATTATGGTTCCAAGCGCTATCATTACAGAAGCATACAAATATCTGTACTCAAATATCTTGTCTTTTGTGAATCTTATCACAAATGCTACTGCGCAGAAAATAATGATATTGGCACCAAATCGCAGCCCTATCAGTATATCCTTTATGAATCCCAGTGCAGCGGCTACTATGAAATTTGACTTTGCATCGGTATTTCTGCTCAGTATTACAATGTATACCAGAAGCAGATCTGGCGTCGCTCCAAATATTGGAAACTTGTTGGTTACTGCTATCTCTGCAATGAGGATGAACAGTCCCGCTAATATATATATAATATTTTTCATTTTACTCTCTTTGCATGTTAATTCATTTTTCGAGTTTTAATTATCATTACCTTGTTAAGATCCGTAAAGTTCGTATAAGGCTTGATCTTTACATACTTCAAAAGATTGGTGGTATCTTCCACTATGTCGTATACCTCTCCAATCTCTATTCCCGCAGGATATATCCCCATCCCTGAGGTAATTATTATGTCACCTATCAGGACTTCCTTGTCTGTCTCATAGCAGTATGCCTTGAGCAGGCCCTGCTCCATGTCCTCAAACACCTTTGAGTTCAGGTTCTGGCTTGCTATTCCTGTTATGCTTTCATCTCTTGCCACTCTGAAGCTGACAGCCATTTTTGAATCAAGTATGGACACTGCCTTGCTGTAGTTTTCATATACGACTTCGACTACTCCGGCAAGCCCGCTTCCACTCAGGATGAGGCTGCCTTCTGTTATGCCGTCTTTTTTTCCTGCAGAAATAAGAAACGAAGAATAGAATCCGTTCCCATCTCTTGATATTATATCCGCAGTGACGTATTCATCATATATCTCTTCTTCCTTGAGCTTGAGCATCTTCTTGAGTTCATTGAGCTCTCTCAGCTCTTCCTTGCTTATCACGTTTTCAATAAGTTCTTTTCGGAGCTTGCTGTTTGTTTCTTCCAGCTCCTTTATCCTGTTCTTGTCTTCATCATGTATATATTTTTCATCAACAAATTCACTCGCCGAGTCAGTAATGCCTGATACCTGACCGGTCACAGGAGAGATCACCTTGTGTATCAGTGAGTTCCCTGAAATCTCATTGATAACTAGCACTGCGCTTAGTATCACTGCAATGCCTGCGGCCCCGTATAATATCCCCTTGTTCTTTGTAAACTTGAATTTAAATTTCATCTTCTGCCCTTTCAGTCCAGCTTATATGTATTGCATTTCCTTGAAGCTGCAATACTTTCCATCTCCTATTATTATATGATCTATAAGCTCTATTCCGAGGAGCCTGCCAGACTCCTGTATTCTTTTTGTTATTTTGTGATCCTCATGGCTTGGCGTTGGGTCGCCGGAAGGGTGATTGTGCACGAGTATAATGCTGTTGGCGCTTCTTTTTATTGCTTCGAGAAATACTTCTCTCGGATGAACTATTGAAGCATTAAGTGAACCCTCTGAAACCATTACATCGGTTATGATATTATTTTTTGTATCGAGAAGCAGCAGCTTTACTATTTCTCTGCTCTTGTATCTCATCTCTTCCATAAAAATATCAGCTATCGATTCTGGCGATTTTATGCTGAATTTTTCGCGGCTTTCAAGCTTTGATATTCTCCTTGCCAGCTCTATCGCCGCAAATATAGTAGTTGCCTTTGCGGGTCCGATTCCCTTTATTTTCTGAAGGGATGTGATATCTGCATGTACAAGTCCTCTTATTCCAACGGTATGCCTGAGTACATTTTCAGCAAGCCCAATGGCTGAGAGATCTCTGTTTCCAGTGTTTATTAGAATTGCAAGAAGCTCCTCATTGGTAAGCCTGTCTATGCCTTCTGAAGCCATTTTCTCTCTGGGTCTGCTGCTTACTTCAATGTCCTTAATTTTTACTTTTTCCAAAACAGTTACCTCCCTGTGAATACTGTTTTAACAAAAATCGTACATCCAAGCATGTAGTTTAATTATATCATAATTTCTCTATATTACAACAAAAAGCATAGCAGCTGAAAGCTCTATAAACAAAAACAGCCTGGCCCTTTTCTGAGCCAGTGCTGTCTTTTGATATTCATATTATCCGATGTTGTAGAATGCATCCATTCCTTTGTAAACTGATATTCCCTCAAGATCGTCTTCTATTCTTATAAGCTGGTTGTATTTTGCCACCCTGTCAGTTCTTGATGGAGCTCCAGTCTTGATCTGACCTGCATTTGTAGCTACAACAAGATCTGCTATTGTAGTGTCTTCAGTTTCTCCTGATCTGTGGGATACTATCGCAGTATATCCTGCAAGCTTTGCCATCTCTATCGCATCAAGAGTCTCTGTTATCGTTCCTATCTGGTTCAGCTTTATAAGGATTGAGTTCGCGATTCCTTTTTCAATTCCCTGTGCAAGCTTCTGAGTGTTTGTTACGAAAAGGTCGTCTCCAACTATCTGTATCTTGCTTCCAAGCTTTTCTGTCATGAGCTTGAATCCATCCCAGTCGTTTTCATCAAGTCCGTCTTCTATAGAAACTATAGGATATTTTGCGCAAAGCTCTTCGTAGAACTCTACCATCTGTGCTGAAGTAAGCTCTTTTCCTTCGCCCTCAAGCACATACATTGCTTTTTCCTTTGAGTAGAATGATGATGCCGCTGCGTCCATTGCGATTCTCACTTCTTCACCTGGCTTGTATCCTGCTTTTGTTATCGCTTCCACGATTACCTGAAGCGCCTCTTCGTTTGAAGTAAGGTTTGGCGCAAATCCGCCCTCATCACCTACTGCAGTATTGAGGCCTTTTGCGCTCAGTACAGCCTTAAGCGCATGGAATATCTCTGCGCCCATTCTGAGAGCTTCTTTCCATGAACCTGCGCCAACAGGCATTACCATGAATTCCTGTATGTCTACGTTGTTGTCTGCGTGCTGTCCGCCATTTATTATGTTCATCATAGGTACTGGAAGCGTCTTTGCGTTGACTCCTCCAAGGTATCTGTATAGAGGCATCCCAAGCTCCTCAGCCGCAGCCTTTGCTACCGCCATGGATACTCCAAGTATGGCATTTGCTCCAAGATTTCCCTTGTTGTCTGTTCCGTCAAGCTCTATCATCATCTGGTCTATTCCAACCTGATCGAAAACATTCATGTCTTCAAGCTCCGGCGCTATTATATCATTTACATTTGAAACTGCCTTGAGAACTCCTTTTCCAAGATATCTTGATTTGTCCTTGTCTCTCAGTTCTACCGCTTCATATTCTCCTGTCGATGCTCCTGATGGAACTGCAGCTCTTCCTACAACTCCGCTGTCAAGAGTAACTTCTACCTCTACCGTTGGATTTCCTCTTGAATCAAGTATTTCTCTTGCGTATACATCTGTAATAAACATAATTTTCCTCCCGATTATCTTATAATTAATGATGTTCCTGTCATTTCTTCAGGTTTGTCCAATTCTAATATATCCAGAATCGTTGGTGACAAATCACATAGTTTTCCGTCTTCTCTTAATTTTGCCTCAGCATCGTCATCGTTTACATATATCAGCGGCACTCTGTTTGTGGTATGAGCTGTGAACGGACTTCCATCCGGCTCTGACATCTGCTCTGCATTTCCATGATCTGCAGTTATCAGCGCAGCCCCACCCAGATCGAGTATTTTGGAAACTATCTTTCCAAGACATTCATCCACTGTTTCAACAGCCTTTACTGCAGCCTCGAATACTCCTGTATGTCCGACCATGTCGCAGTTTGCGAAGTTGAGCACTATCACGTCCTTAGGGTCGTTCTCAAGGTCCTCAAGCAGCCTGTCGGTAACCTCATATGCTGACATTTCAGGCTTGAGATCATACGTTGCGACCTTTGGAGAATTTACGAGTATCCTGGACTCATTCTCATATACTTCCTCTCTTCCTCCGTTGAAGAAGAATGTAACATGGGCGTATTTTTCTGTTTCTGCGATCCTCAGCTGAGTGAGGCCTTTCTTTGAAAGATATTCTCCCATTGTATTTGTAAGAGTCTGAGGCTTGTAGGCTATAGACACATTGCTGAATCGTGCATCATACTGTGTCATGGTGATGTAAAGAGTATCGATCTTCTCTCTTTCGAAGCCGTCGAAGCTGTCCTCTGTTATTGCATTCGTGAGCTCTCTTGCCCTGTCAGGCCTGAAATTGAAGAATATCACGCTGTCCTTGTCTTTCAGTCCTTCATAGTTCTCAAGCACAACCACTGGTTCTACGAATTCATCTGTTTTGTCATTTTTGTAAGACTCTTCCATAGCCTTCTGAGCTGATTCTGCATGCGGCGCCTGAGCTCTTACTACAGCATCGTAAGCCTTCTGCACTCTGTCCCATCTGTTGTCTCTGTCCATGGCATAGTATCTTCCGCTTATTGTCGCTATCTTTCCTGTGCCTTTTTCTGTCATGAAGTCTTCGAGCTCCTTAATGAAGCCTGATCCTGATCTTGGAGGAGTGTCTCTTCCATCCATGAAGCAGTGCACGTATACATCCTTTACGCCGTATCTGTGCGCCATCTCTATAAGGCCCTTGAGGTGGTCGATATGCGAATGGACTCCTCCGTCGGAAACCAGTCCCATGAGATGGAGCGCTCTGTTATCCCTGGCATTTTCCATAGCTCTCACAAGCTCTTCATTTTCGAAAAAATCGCCATCCTTTATCGCCTTGGTTATCCTCGTAAGCTCCTGATATACTATTCTTCCGGCACCTATGTTGAGATGTCCCACCTCTGAATTTCCCATCTGTCCTTCAGGAAGCCCTACGTCAAACCCGCTTGCGCCAAGGCTGGATACGGGATATTTTGAATAAAGGCTGTCAAAATTAGGTTTTTTAGCGTATTTTACCGCGTTGCCGTCGACTTTTTCTATAAGTGCAAATCCATCCAGTATTATTAATGCTACCGGTTTTTTCATAAGCTCTCTCCTTAGAATTTTATAAGCTTAAGGTAATCTTCTGCTACAAGAGAAGCTCCTCCTACAAGGGCTCCGTCTATGTCAGACTGAGACATTATCTCCTTGATGTTTCCTGGCTTTACAGATCCGCCATACTGAATTCTTATTCTCTGAGAAGTATCTTCGCCATATATCTTTGAAAGCTTTTCTCTTATCTG
>SAAM01000165.1 GCA_009929415.1 Clostridia bacterium
CGCAATAGCCACGGCTATGCTTATACCCATCGTAGGATCCTGGAGCGCACCTGCAAAGGTAGCAAGCCCCTCGGGAAAGTTGTGTATTGCAATAGCAAGTGCAGAGAACATCCCCATCCTCAGCAGCTCCTTCTCATTTATCTTCTTTCCATTTTCAAGCTCCGTCACGTCATGGATCTCATGCGGGTTCTCACCCTCAGGCACGAGCTTGTCAATCGCAGCTATAAGTCCTATCCCCACGAAAAAAGCGATCGTAGTTATCCAGTAGCCGGTTGTCGCTCCATATGCCGCAGAAAGCGACTCCCTGGCCTTTGGAAATATCTCAATCATCGATACATAGATCATTACCCCCGCCGAAAAACCCAGCGCCGCAGACAGAAACTTGTGATTCGTCTGCTTCGTATAAAACGCAAGCGCCGAACCTATTCCCGTCGAAAGTCCCGCAAACAGCGTAAGGCCGAATGCAAATATAATATCCTTAAGTTCAAAACTCATAACGTCACCTCTATCTCCAGTCTATTTTTACCTGCTCATATCCAGACATCATGAAGATCCCCTCAATCGTCTTCTCAGCATTTTCCTTTGCCTTTTCTATTATCCCGTTTTCAGCCGCCTGTTTCCTGAGATCCTTCTCGAAAAGCTCAAGCGCTTTCAGGGTATCCTCCGTAGTTACCTCATTGAAAAGCCCGTCCTTCTCATCATAGGCCTTGTATGAAAGAATCTCACCCGAGGTTATGACAGGCTCATCAAGCCTCAGCACAAGCCTTTTTCCATCAATCTCGACATCCTCTTCCTTAATCGAGGACAGGTCTATGCCCGCCTTCACCCTTGCCTTAACCGTGAATATGAACGACTTCTGAGTGAATGGAATCTCAAAGCTGTTGAAAAACTTCGCATTCTTGAAGTCTATTATCTCATTGAAATACATCTCCACCGTGTTCAGCTCCGAAATGCTCCTTACCCGCTCAATGACTCCCGAGCTCGAAAAAGTCTCCCGCTCAGATATCCTGCTAGTCATAAGAAAAGTCGATACCGAAGCAACTGCTGCAATCACAGCTATAACGACAAGCTGCCTTAATGCCTTTCTCATAATTCCTCCTATCAAAAAAACCTTCTGATTCCATACTATCAGAAGGCCAATGGTAAATCAATATTTAATTTTCTGATTATAATCTGTACAATTTCTAAACCTCTAAATTACTGCTTAATTTCTGTTAATCAGTTTTACAAGATAACATTTGTTTTAATTTACGTTCCCCTCGCCTTTCTTTTTCAGGCGATACAAGTTCTCTGTTTATTTTTAGGCTATTTGTAGGAGTGGAGATGATTTTCTCAAATGACTCTACAGCCTTTTTGGTATTTAAAGTAAAATCTTTATTAAAAGATGATATCGCCATATTATTAACTCCTTTTCTCATATATCACACAAATTAGCAACCTCTATTTACACCGTCAGCTCCCCAAGCTTGGGGGGTAGCTTGAGGGGTAGCTTGGGGGGTAGCTTGGGGGGTGACCGAAATTATCGCCCTGAATATTTCATCATACCAATAATCCCTGTAAATGCCCCTGCACTGTCTATCAGGACATCCTTCAGCGCCGGCCCTCTTCCCGGAACAAAAGCCTGATGGACTTCATCACTGACTGCATATATTACGCATATCATAAAACCCCAAAAAATGTACCTTTTCCCGATTCCAAAGCTCTTACATAAGGCATTCATAACAAGAGCTCCAAGTATCATATATGCCGTAAAATGGGCTCCTTTTCGGAGGATGTGATTGAGCTGATCTGAACCAATCTCCCAAAGTGGCGTCGCATTCTGGATTATTTCAATAACCGTCTGTGTTATTCCTGTGCTCAGCTCATTGGACTGCTCTGCCACCTGTGATGAGAGCATGAATATTACTGCCATCCAAGATATGACAAGCGCCCATGAGATGATTATCCTGAGTTTTCTATCTTGATTCGTATTATATTTGTTCATGTATATCCTCTGCATTCCTATTTGAAACAGGATTTATAAAGACTCTCCATACTGGCTGAAAAATCGCCCCATCCAAGGTTTGTCTTTTTTTCCAATTCCGTCAGACAGTACTGATATTTATACAGCATTTTCATTGCGGTTTTATCAGCAAGATTATTTCTGTATAAGTAGTAAATTAACTCATACATTTTTATGGCTTGCACATTATCTAAACCTGTAGACCATTCCTCTGATTTTTCAATTAGCTGAATGGCATTATTGTCATTAGCTGCAAAGTAAAGTAATCCTTTTACAGCAATATATGCTAATGATTTAACCTCTCCACGATCCGCCTTATTATCAAGTAATACCTCATATTTTGTATGTGCTGCAATCTTGGATTCAATTGTATCTCTCAAAATTTTTTCAACTTCTGTCAGTGAATTATCTTTATGAATGATAATTTGAGGCGGGCTGCTATCTCGTTTAGCATCTACATAGCTTTGTGGGGAAATGCCAACCAGCTCATCATATACAGATTCGTGAATAGCCAGATTTGGAAAAGCTCTGAAAATAGGATCTAACCAAATTTCTTTAAACTGTTCAAATCTAATTCCTCTTTTAGCAATAGGTCTTCTGTCTGGAGCAATAAGAAAATTTGCATCCAGTGTTATGATTTGATTCGGATCATCAATTATACTAATTAATGCCGAGTTAGGATTTGCAAGATTAATCTTCATCATAATCCTCCCCACCGAAGAAAGCCTCGAGCTCATCCAAGTCTTCTTGAGATACTTTTATCTCATACCCAAATTCATCAGGCGTTCTATTAAAGAGACTTAGAGTTTCAGCAAATTCATCTTCATCTATGAGATCATCTTCAAAATTTCTTATAATAATCTCAATTTCATTAGGGGAGGTCCCAATATTTCTGGTTGGTTGATTTAGTTTGAGAAATACTTCCTTATTAAAAGCCTGACATATTTTACCGTACTCGCCCTGGAAATCTCTTTCATTGACAGAGTACAATTCTGCATACTGTTCTGAGGTAATTGCCCCCGTTTCATACAGTCTCCTGACAAGAGAACGATATGGCAGCCACCATGTACAGTGAAGTCTTGCAATGAATCTCAAAAGGGTTTTATGTTGTATTTTATAAAGTGCGGATGTCTTGAACTCATCAAGAATAATGCTCTCAAGCACTGTTTCAGGCAATAGAAATTCTGCCGCAAACCGGTTTGCTTTTACCTCGATAAGGTTGTTCTCCTCATCTTCCGGTCTGCTTAAATGTGAGCCCGATTTTATATAATAATGATATAGCTCATGAGCAATCGCAAAGATCTGTTTATCATAATAATCTGCAGTATTAAGTCCGATGAAAGTTAGCTTACTGTTGCCTTCTTCAGAGTACATAATGGCAGCAGAAAAAGCCGGTCTGTCACATTCAGGTTCGATGGGATATTCCAGCAGCATTATACCCAATCTTTCAAGAATAGAAAATATATCATTTGCAACAGGTGTCTCACCTACGAAACCCAGAAATCTGCGCTCATCTGCAGCTAATTTACGAATTTCATCTATTTGTACTTCATTGAGAGTAAGTGGATTCATTTTCGAATGAGCTCCTTAATTTAATTTGCTGTCTTAGAGACAGCATCATAGTAAACAGTTTCTCTACGCCTTCTTTTTCATTATCACTTAATGCTTCGCTTCGAAGAGCAACGAAAGAATTAGTTCGTTCTTTCTCTACAAACATTTCTGTAAGATCAAAACCTAATACACTTGATAATGCTTCAAACTGAACAATAGATGGAATAAAGTCTTCTTTTTCAATACGGCCTATCATAATTCTGTTTATGCCAGTTAAATTACCCAGCTCTTCCTTAGTCAATCCTTTTGATTCTCTTAAATTTCTGACTGTGTCAGCCAATTTTTTAGTTGATAGCGTTTTCATGGTTTGGGCCTCCTTTCAATACAGCAGTATGCCCGCTTATAACTATATGATACTATAAATAACAAAATATGTCAATTTTTGTAAAAATTGCGCCGTCATGAAATAAATGGTAACATCGCCGAATTATATCATATAACCGACAGTTTTCTCAGCTTTGAAATAGCTGACTTTTTTATGTCCTTGGAGTAGTCATAGCTTATGCTGAGGTTTTTTGCCACGTCTACCAGCTTTTCCTGCCCTATTATGTTCTCAAGGACTACATACCTCTCCTTTTCCGTGAGCCCGTTCAGTAGGTCCTCTATCTCTATCCAGCCATAGCCCATCTCTATCACCGGCCTGTCCTGGACATAGTTCTCATTTTCCTGCGTCATCGAGGTCTCGTTTTCCGTGAGCCTAATGTCCTTCTTCTTTATATCCCAGAAATAATATGAGAGCATGCTCTTCATGTATCCGAGAAACCT
>SAAM01000166.1 GCA_009929415.1 Clostridia bacterium
TAAGTAAGGAAACCAATGAAGCTAATGTCCGACCTTCTTGGTCATCAACAGTAAGAATGTTGCAAATCAAAAACAATGCAGCAAACGGTGAAGCATCCAACTGTTCAAGCGAACTAATTCTTACTTTCTTGAGCAACTGATGCACATTTGTTTTTACCTCGATTGCATAACCAGCGTGAATGAAATCTTGCGGGGCATTCTCGGGGCCTGACCACATAGTACAGAGAAGGTATGGAGAGCAATCTGACTCCAACAATCTTAAGAAGACAATCAACTCGCCCCAAAGACCAATTTCTTGTTCCTTGGTTAAAGTAAGAGCTTTTGATTTCCCAAGGAACTTTTGCCACGCTCTGATTCTATCAATAACAATCTGCAACAACTGAGCGCCATCGGAATCCATTTCTCTTTCATTAATAACATGAAGCAAATCACGAAGCATGCTTAAAAATATTTCTTCATACTCTTCTTCATCGCAGACAATCGTAATCCAATCATATTCCGGACTCAATGCCTCGGATTTTGCATGTGCAACGCTAAAGCCTTTACCATGTGGCATCACCATTGACCGACCTGAGGATGCATTATAAAAACCAAATAAGAGTGACTTCTTCTTATCTGGGAAGGAGAAACCACAATACAACGTGTACTTGTGCTGTTTCTCGACGAGATTATGCCGAAATCCTTCCTTATTCTCAATAACCTCAGAATAAGCATGCCATACAGACTTGATTTCATGTACGAGAGTATCAATTTCCTTCATCCTCAAACTCCCATAGTTCGGTAAATACATGGTTTACCTTATAGTTGACAGTCTTGCCTGTTCGAGTGTTTGGCAGGCTAACAGAAAACCCAACAATTGGAAGCGTCTTGGGCACACCCAATGCCGAAGAGTCGATTACATACAAATTCAGCAATCCTCGATCAATCTCACTTCCTAAATGTTTTGCCCGTACTGTTCTTGCTGCTATTCCTTTCAACGAAGCTGATTTCGCATCTCCTTTTACGACCTCACCAGTTCTTGCAGCATCCTCAGTTCTAATTTTAATCGATAACTCATACGCTTCTTTATAAAATTCAGAATTAAAATCAATCGCCTCGTCTCTTGGGGATGTAAGAACCTTGATTGAATATCGATCCAACAACTCTGGATTTGCATTTGCCCTATAAATACTTGGAATTAACAAACCTTTTCCAAACTGATACTTATTTCTCTCCTCGCTTCCCTTCTCCGAAGCTCCGATGAGGCTTACTGTCCAGAGATCCAAATACCCATCTTTATTCATTTCCTGAATGAACTCTATCAAGGCTTCACTGCTGACTTTTGTTGCACTTCTATGGGTAATATAGCCATTAAGGAAGTCCTTGATGTGCTTAGCTCCAACATTCTTCCATAAGGCACCTTCCCAACGATTTACCCCGGAATATGTTGCTATCGATGGGTTGAGTTGAGAAGGGGCCCCCAGAGTGTCCAACAAAGCTTGCGTCGTTTTGTAATTCTTTGCGAGAATCTCAACATCACGATGGAACACAATGGTTTGCACCAAGCTTCCTTCAAAATTCAGCGACCACTCTTTTGCCGATCTGGATTTATCCTTTGAGGTGACTTGTAGATCAGGATAGTGCTGTACCCGAAGTCCATAATCTTTCGGAGTCAACTTCTGTTCCTGCATAATATCGAACTCACTCCGAAGTTTTTCAGTTGCGTCCGTAATTTGTTCGAACCACTTAATCAGATCCGGTGTTGTATAGAGCCTGCAAAGATCAAGATAGCCTCTTCGATACCCGAACCAACGCCCCATTTGCATTAACGTATCGTACATATTCGAGCAACGAATAAAATAACTGATAGAAAGACCTTCCAGCGTTAATCCACGTGAGAGCTTGTCTCCTCCAATGGCTATCACTTTTAAACCGATATTCTTATGCTCTTCATACTCCAACACATCTTTTGAATTCCCGTTCAGCAGCATTACAGTCATATCTTCCAGGACGGCAGGCAATTCATTTTTTACTGTTTCCCATTGCGGTATAAGCTCGCTGCCTTGATTAGCCAATTCCAAGACTTTAGGCGAGTTTATTGAAAAATCTGATATCCAGAGAGCCTCGAGCCTTTCCAATAGTTCTTGACATTCTTGATTTCTCACAATCCTGTTCTTGCAATACTGGACATAATTAGAAATATGCATAGAGATGATCTGTTGGACAGCCATGTAACGCGACACATGGACCAACATTGAAGAGTGTGCTGTTTTCTGCCCCCTCAGACGACGTGTTGCGCAAACCAAGAGGAATGACAAGATTGCATCCTCCAGAGATTTCGGCAACCGGGAAGGTCTCTCTGTTGTTGGTACATGAATGCTCTTGTGTTGAGCCGGCATCCATCCACCGACTGAAGATACATCGTTGATTTTACAAGTGAGATATGTTGAAAGGCTTTTCACATCTGAATCAGAATTCTGGATACCAAACATTCTTACTGGGCCAAAATACTCAGAGGATGCTGATAGATTAATGATAAAGGATTCGGGGAACAGATCTTTACCTTCTCGCTTTGTCTCGCCTTGGTCATGAATGAAAATATTGGCAAACGGCGTTGCGGTATACCCGACATACGCTGACCTTGTGAATATTTTAAGAATTTTTCTGATACCTTTGTTGATTGCTTTTGGATTGTGATCTTCATCCGGAGTACCATCATCCTTTATGACATTATTGCCGGTATCAACAGAGGCATTGTCAGATTCATCGTCAATCAGCAAAAGAGGCAAGGAAGTGATATACTTCTCACCTTGTTCATCGGTATAATCAGCCACATAGTTTTTTAGCCATTTATATATACTATCGAGAATAGATTTATTCTTTTTAACAACAAACAGCCAAGGGCGCTGCTCAGGAGTGATACCAAGATTCTTGGCTACTCCAAGTTTAAAATCACCATTCTGCAATCTATTGGTAACATGGTTAGGCCTGACTGACATATCCCTATCGATAAGGCCGACACCTGTAAGAAGAAACTGATTCGAATCTGAAGGCCCTGTAATATAGCCGAGAAATCCTTCTTCCAATCGTATCTGTGTTTGTGTCCGAAGGCTATTTGTTAATCCAGCCAGAACAATCACTATCCGATATCCTGCATCTGCAGCCTTACAGATGAGCCCGGTATAATTACTTGTTTTTCCTGACTGTACATGCCCGACAACCAGTCCCCTTCGATCCCATGGATTATGACGTTTAGGATCTTCAAGTAATCCCAGTATTTGATCTGTTACGTTATCAATATCATCAGCAACCGTTTGAGCAATTTGTTTCTCAAGCAATTTTTTATACCGAGGCCAATACACCCATCCTCTTTTTCTATCCGAATTCAACCAATCTTGATGCCCTTCAGTAGAATACAAGACCTTTGCTTCTCCCGTCCAAATAGAATTTCTTCGGATCAATTCAGCTACGACGGATTGCTTATCTATTTTATTCCTGTACTCTTCTGGCTTTAATTGCAGAACAGCATCAACATATTTGGTTAATTCATTTACTGTATAGGTCCTATCTGAATCAGACAAATATATACTTTGAACTGCAGAAATAATCGCATACTCATCATTGGACAGAACTTTCATTATTATGACTCCTTAATTCGCCTTGCTATTTGTCTTATGGCTTCCGGATACTGATCAAACGGCTCCACATTCAACAGATAAGAGACGGCATCTTCAATCGAGAGCTTTCTCTCTTCAATTACTCTTCGGAATGCGTCTTCAATAATAGGAAGAACGGTTGCTGACACCTCGAGCTCTGTATACTCTTCTTGTGGATATTGATGCTCAGCGGTATCAAGCCATATTCGTTCCACAGGAACAGATTCTTCCAATATTCTTATCAGAAATTCCACCTGCTTTCTGAAATCCCCACACTGTTTGAGTATCTGATTTACAATAGAGTGATCTTTGTTGACTCGATACCGTGTTCCGTCTTTAATCCAAGCATATTCAAAATTGGAGGAAGCTCCATGAGCCTTCTTTCCTCGATGAACATATACTTTTCGTGCTTCAGCTCGAATACTCTCCCCTAAACGTTCCAAGATCAATCTGCAATCAGCAGGAGGTTTTGCTGTAGATTTCTTTACATCAATACCCCAATCAAAGTCATCACTGTTGGTAATATCAATTTTTACTCTAGCTAAGCCATGCAGCTCATCTTTTATCCAAGGTTTAGGGGAACCCAAACCCAACCAACTTCCTGCAACCAGCAATCGATCATTACGATAGACATAAAATCCTTGTTGCGATATCCAACCACCTTGTCCACCCATCTTCAGATAGGTTGCTTCATTTGGAATATTGTCTTTATGCGGTAGAATATAACCTTGTGCAA
>SAAM01000167.1 GCA_009929415.1 Clostridia bacterium
TCTGGTTTTATAATCTGTATCAGGCAGAGTCTGCAGTCTGTGCCACTCTGCCATAAGAGCCTTGATAGTCTCAATAATCTCCGGATCCATTTTTTCCCTATAGTTAAGGAGCCATCTACCGGACTTTGTCACCGGCATGTCTGAGACGAAGATATAACCATGATGCCAGGGACAATCGGCAAAATACCTTCTGGTACCACCATTTGCCGGGAAGACTTCATTTTTTAGCTTGTCGTAATCCAGTCCTCTAGCCTCGTCTCCAATCACATAGTCAAGAGTCATAGAGTTTGAAGACATCTTAACATCCTGAGAAATGACCACCAGTATTGAGCCATTGTAAAATGAAATTACATCATCATAGTTATTTGGTACCACTATGGGCTTCTTGAATCCAAGTTTTTTAGGAGGTCTTTTGCCAATCACATAATGAAGATCCCGGATGAATCCAAACTCTCTCAACCCCATCTCCATTGCCGGGAGTGTTCTCATATGTGCCTGCTTGAAAGAAGAGGAAACAAATGCCCCTGTTGAGCCTTGCATCATCTGAACATTTCTGATAAGCCGGGGAGCTATCACTCCATGAGATTTACCTGTTCTTCTGCCCCAGATATCAACCTCTGTGTGAGCTGCTATTAAAAGAGCCTCCTGTTGCGGCCTGTTAAGATATATCTTCTTCGTATTGGTCATATTCCCTCCCATCTAGTTCAAAGTCATCTTGATATTTTTTGAGTAATCTGCTTGCCTTCTCGTGTAAGCCCGGTTGCGGAACGATACCAAGCACAGACGGATCAGTTGTGAAGGATTGGTCCTTAGGTACAATTTCATCAAATGGTAATCCTATATCTTCCTGTTCATTAGTTCTGTTATTATATGCTATTGCTTCAGCAATTTTTGTGAGAGCCTTCGCTTTACGGTCATTACCGGCAATGGCAGCCGCATGAGCCTGGTCCAGTATGTAATTAGCTTTGTATCTATAGAATTCTTTTGATGCTTGGGGGACACTCCCAAGTAGCATCTTGAGTAGAGAGATCTGTTCATATGCTTTGCTCCTTGATAGCCCAAAGTTGACCATAATATAATCCCTAATATTAGCATCGGTAAGCGTGGGTTTGTCAAGCCAAAAGGAGTAAGTTGTCTGTATTCTCTCAAGGAGTTCTCTATCAGCCGGGGCCAATTTATCTTGCTTCTCTTTATCAAAGAGAGCCGCGTTGATTATATCCAGTGTGTCATTCCTTGCCATTATTGTTCAGATTCATTCATTTCTTCAAGGTGAGTTATGACCTGCTCAAGAGCCTGAGGAGATCCTTTCTTAGCAAAATCAAAGAGCTCTTTTCTAATATCCTTCTCTCTTTCCAACTTTCCTGACCAATATGCCTGATTTAATTCTCCGGAGCCAAAAGTTATCTCTCTCTTCAAGAGTTCTTTGTCAACTCTTGTCAATAATGATATCTGTTCAACGGTGAAGAATAGACTAGCCAGTTCCTTTACCTGTAATAATTGCTCTTGAGTTATCATATATTTTTTCTAAATCTTCTCTTATTTTATTAATATCTTCCTGTCTATCGGTTACATAATAAGCTTCTGTTCTGTAGTTCATAGTAGCATTAGCGCTCATTACTGCGACTGCTTTAAAATCTAAACTTTCAACCATGATAAGCTTTGCGTGAGTGTTGTGTAAAAGCAATCTGTCAACAATATTCTCCAGCAAAATCATCTTCTCCCTATGTCTTATCATTACAGCATAATCAAGGACTACTGTCACCTTGTTTATTCTGCCTGTTTCCTTCATTCTCCATATTCTTTTTATCCATCCCTCAGCTATAGCAAACGAGCAGATAACAACATCAGCCGGGTGCCGAGAGTATTCCAGCATACCCTCAAAAACGGACCATGAATCAATCCTTTCTATGCTCATTGAAGGGATATTCAGCACTCTCTTCATATAAACAAAAATACCCGAGCGAACCCGGGTATTAAAGGACGGAAGAGATCATCT
This sequence comes from Clostridia bacterium, assembly GCA_009929415.1. Taxonomy (GTDB): domain Bacteria; phylum Bacillota; class Clostridia; order Peptostreptococcales; family Filifactoraceae; genus Proteocatella. The sequence continues at coordinate 1,997 of SAAM01000167.1, forward strand.
TCCTGGCATCAGGAAAACGATCAGAAACCACGTTTTTTGAGCTTCGCAAGAGTCTCCTTGCTCAGATGTTCCCCCGAGGCGAGGATGAACTCTAAACGAGTCTTTATGCCCTCCCTTTGCTCTTTTGTCAGAGTCTCCTTCTTCAGAGCTTTTGTGATGAAAGCCCTGGCTGAATTTATCTGAGCAGCAGGGGAACTAACCTTCTTCTGAATAGTATTTGATTTTCCATCCAGGATGGCCCACCCGGCTTTGATTTTATCACCCAATTGAATAAGTTTCTCCCTAAACTCACCTCTTCCGGTGTCTGAGTTTGCAAGCTTCATCTTCTCGTGAACGATTCTTTGCTCCTTGTAGTTTTCCAGTATCTCAAGATACACCCTTTGAAGATCTTCCGGGAGTTCCTCAAGGTGAACTTTAAGCTCCCTCTCAACAACTAACCTTACCTCTTTAGGTTCCTCTGACTTCTGCGGAACAGGAATTTGAGCAACCATATATCTTGCAAAGTTCTTCTTTGCAAATGGATTAGGTTTAGGATTGTATTTCAGGATTTTCTCAAGCTGATATCTAAGAGCCACCATATCCCTTTTACGGCTGATAAATCGGATAAGTGATTCCTGACGTGAATATTTGCAAAAGAGGGTAAAACCCTGATCAAAATCAGGGTTTTCCTCTTTCATCCATTGACGGATCTCTTCCATTACGGTATAGCAGGTGTTAAGACACCTGTGCTTACATCAAGAGTACCTGCAGCCGTTACCAGATCTCCAACATAACATGGAAGAGGTGTTTCGTCATTACACTCAAGGTTGATTGTAATGCCCTTTGCAGAGCCGGCAGCATCTCCGGAATCTCCTGACACAGCAGCTTTCACTCTGTAGGCAGGTGATGGATGACCAATCACTACATATCCACCTTCCAGAGTAGGAATGATGTAAACAAAATCTCCGTTGGCAGCTGCTTTTGCGTATGCCCTTGCTTCTTTAACAAGAGCAGGGAACGAAAGCACACCCTTATTGACATACATTGTATTGTCAATTTCACCAACCGGTTCAAAAGTCACCTTACCCTTACCAGGAGTAGAATATAATGTTTCAAAAACAGAACCTGCTTTGAGAACAAAATCCCCTGTATAGTTCACAAACGCTTCAACAGAAGCTGCATCTTCAAGATCATCAATGGTTGGCCATGAAGTAATCTCACTTTTTGCAATTCTGTAAGCAATAGGGACAATGCCGGAAGGATTTGACCTTCCGACATTCCAATCTATGTTACCAATTTTCAGTGCCATAATTATTCAGCCGTTCCTTTACCGGTTAAACCAATTTCAATTGCTGCTCCACCACCTTGTACAAGGATCTTACCTGCGTAGTCCTTAGCTTCAGTAGGAGAGAATGTAACAGTTATTGTCTTACCACCAACAGCTTCAGCCTGAGCTTCAGTTATTGTGTAAGCAGAGAGAGTGAACCCGGCACCCTGAACAGCAAGTTCAAGAGCACCTGTCAGATTTTCACCTTCAATTACAACAGTCTTTGTTGATGTTGCAAGAGCGGCAGTGTCCGCCATAACAAGATCTTCAGGAGTAGCTGTAATTGCAGGATCACCAACATAGTTGAATCCTCCGGCCATGAATACCTCTGGAGAGATACTTTCAAATTGGACACCAAAGTACATCTTCATGAAGAACTGAAGAACCTTAGGATTGTCAGGTCTGCGGATTTCAAGTTTCTCCTCATCAGAAGTCTGGTCTACACCGATAAGCATATTCTTCTTAGTAGTTAAGAAGATGTGAGTTGAGTCAACCATTCCCTCAAGGGCAACGATTTCACACTTCTTGTTACTCATATGAAGATATGTCTGCTGGTCACCGGTGTTATAAACGACAGGACCAAACTCAGCCAGATACCACTCATCGTACAACTCTTTCACGTGTACAGGCACAAACATTTTGCAAGCGTTTGTGCGAAGAGTTTCATGTGCAGCTTTGAAAAATTCACGAAGCTTGTCGCCTACATTCGCAGATGTAATAGCACCAAGTTCAATTAGATTTTTTTTCAAAACTGTAATATTGCCGGCTACTTTTTCAGCTTTACAGATGGTGTCAAATCCATCAATAAGATCCATAGATCCACTACCAGAAGCATTTCTAACACCTGTCCACAGAGCTTTAGGAAGCTTTGATGTTGATGTCTGTGCCATCAGAAGAGCTATATCCTGAACTAACTTCAGCTGAGTTATATCTTTTCCGATATTCTCAGAGTAAACGGTATTGTACAGAGCGACCGGATCAAATTCCTCAACCACATCACCCAGGAAGGTCTCC
>SAAM01000168.1 GCA_009929415.1 Clostridia bacterium
AGTTTTCCTGTTACGTCCCATTTTCTGCTCCGTTTTCAACGGTAACAGCAATTCGTTATTTTTGCACCTCCCTGTCTCAATTCATGGTCTTATTATAAAGCTATCATACTCCAACAAGGAGACGATCACCGTAGAACCTATCAATAGAATCCACTTTATCAGCATATAGTTCCCACTCTTTATCAACAGGATATGGCAGCGCTTGGAACACTGCAGACTCCGTCTCAGTATCGAATATAAGGAATTGTGTCCTTGGATTATGGTTCCTTGGCTGCCCAACTGAACCGGGATTCATGAAAACCGCCCTTGTTTTTCTCCTGAAAACAGTTGCCTCTTGATTCGGAAACAGTTCCTCGCGTAGAAAAGGGATGTGTGTATGGCCGGAGAAAATGTAATCATAGGATGCATACTCACTTCTTCTTGATTCGGATGCATCCATCCTGCCCCAGTAATTGTCTGACAGGTCTCCATGCACAAAGAGACATCTTTTCCCTTCCAAATTCAATTCAAGCGGACCGGCATACAGCGCAGTTTTGATATACGAATAGCTTGCCTCATCCATAACTTCGGCAGTAAGGCGGGATGATTGCTTCCCTCGATCTGTGCTCAGCTTCTCGAAACCATTCCCAAGAATAATTTGCTCATGGTTTCCGGAAAGATTCACCAAAATCTGATTCCTTCTTTCATCCAGCAACCTGATTGTCTCATTGGGACGCAACCCGTAATCTACAATATCACCGAGGACCGCCATAGGAATCTTCCCATATTGATCCTCAAGATGGGACAAGACTGTTTCAAAGGCGCTCAGGTTTGCATGGATGTCTGATAGCACTGCAAGTTTCATAACATTACTTTCTTGTGAACGGTAGTATGATTTGGTTGATCAATACTGAATCTACAGCAGGAATATCCTCGATGGCCACGAACTTCGGTAATCTGACTGAAAAAACGGTTTCCACCTTTGCCAACAATTCATCCGTGTAATACAACTTCCCTCCTTCCACAGCCTCGATGCCGTCCAAAGTCAAAGACTGTTTGTTTACCTTTTCCATTTCGTCAAAGGAAAAATACGCTTCATTAAAGTAGATATGCCCAAGCGTTTTGGAAGTATGGGAGAAATCAACTATCATCGGATACCCACCAATATGCCCCAAGGCTCCTGGACTATGGAAACAGACTTTTTCTTTATTTGTAATGGAGCGAAGGATTTTCCGAATAATCTCAAAATTGCTGCTAGCATTCATGATGTTTCTTTTGGTATCTACAGGCATTGGAATCATGCAATCAGAATATACGGCATCTGCATCAACCTGAAGTTCCTTTCCCTCATATGACACATGCAGGAGGGGGGGTATGCCATTGACCTTCCCTTCCTTGCTGATGAGAACATCATGGTGATGGCTGGTGGCAATAACCACATCGACGGCTCCATAACTGGGTAGATGGTACCGATTCATAATAGATAGCTTGATCCTGGGAATAAGGTGATTAAGGTTCCCGCTCCCGAAATCAGGAAACGCAATACCTGCACTCTTCAACCAGGGATTCACAGCATCAGAATAGGATGTATTGATAACAACCGCTCTGCAGGAGCTGGCTTCATATGCCTTCATGATGTTCAGAATGTAACGCACTGACAAGGGGCTCCATATTCCGTAAGCGCGCAAGGTTGCCCAAGAAATTGAGCCATACTTCAAGCCGCTGTACACCCTGCTGGTATTGACGATGAAATCCGGCTTGATCTCGTCTAATACGGCGATGATGCTTTCGATATCTTCTAGATTCATCGAATGCATCAATATAGGGGTGTTCCTGTTGTTCCGGATTCCGCTTCCGACACGGACAATATTGACATCCATTTCCATTTTTTGTACAGAGCGACCGCAAACGTGGATCTCAATATTTTCCACATCCCATGAAGCAAGATAATCAAGCAGATAGCTCCCTACACTACCCAAGCCAAAGATAGCGATCTTTACAGGTTTTCCTGATTCAATATTGCGAGCCAAACTTAATAGTTTGTCATTTGTGGATATCATGCTTCTTTCCTTAATCTTTTTAATATCAGGCGATAGTCAGCAACAGTATTACAGTTGACCCATTCTTTGAATACAGCAAATCTGATTGTTGAAACATCGATGGAATTGAAATATCGAGTTATGGGAATAAGATTAGTTCCCTCCAATTCCCTTGCATTAAGCTCTTCAACCACCTCTACCAATTTGTTGAAACTCGCAAATTTCCAGGCTTGACCGGAATTCCCCAACACCTTGAACGAGGTATCCAAGGACAATGAGCGATGATTGACATCATATGCATAATGCAGGCAATCATGCTCGTCTATTGAAAAAATCACCGATGTATCAGCACGGATAATTTCGGTATTTGCTGTTATGACATTATAGTTGCTTTGAGCGATTCCTGCCAAGGTTGGTTCATCGAAATACAAATCCCCTTCAATATATACCAATGAATCCAATGACATCGACTGGACACTCCTGATGGCACACGCCAAGCTTTCGCACGTACCATGCGAGCTGAAAAGCGAATTTCTAACTATGCGGATTCTATCTGATGGAAACCAACGCGACACAAAGTCAATCACGCTTTCAGCCTTGTACCCAACTACCACTACTATGATCTCGAAACCAGCTTCAAGCCCAAGAGAAAGCTGAAATCCAAGTAAACAATCCAAGGGAGTCCCTTCGCTATACAATACTTTCGAGACTTCCTTGCCAAGTGATTTACTGAATCGCGTCGACATACCTGCCGCTGTGATGACCAATGCTTGACTCACCTCACTATCCTCGCTTCATTCGATACTCGATACATTGTCTCAAGCCAATATCCAGCCCAATCTTTGAAGTCCAACTTACCGCTTTTTCAATTTTCTCCACATTAAGAAGCCTTCGAGGAGGATCAGCCGTTCTGTTTCCAGAAAATTCTATTAAGTAATCTTCAATTCTAATTAACTTTGCGATTTTCGCAACCAAATCAATAATCGAGATCTCTTCAGAAGTACCGACATTAAAAATTGACCCGTCAAGTGATTTTTCGTTATCCAGAAGAGCAATAACGGCGTCACAACTATCACTGTTGTGAAGGAACGTCCGAATTGTCTTCTTTGCATTCTCGAGCAATACAACAGAGTTTGTCTTCATCAGCGAACTGATGATGTACGGGATGATATGCTCATCATGGGCCTCGGTGGGACTATAGACGTTTGCAAAACGGATAGAGCAACCCTTTATCAAGCCTCTGTTCACGCAATCCTTGAGGAAATGTTCCGTAAGTAGCTTGCCGGTAGCATAACTACATCGAAGGCTCTGCTCTGCTGTAGCCAGCAGGACCGGGGAGTCTTCCCGTACCCCTCCCTCCATCCAGGAATTCATTGAATATACCTCAGAGGTACTACAATTTATATACTTAAGAAATCCAGCTTCAATCGCTCTGTGCAGACTGTCTCTCATCCCTACCACATTGGTTAAGAATGTATCCTCAGGATTATAAAAGTGTTTGGTATGCACCACAGCAGCGCAATTGATAAAACTGGGAGAGGTCTGGAACTCCTCCATTTTCGCTGTAACGAATCTGAATAGCTCGTCCATCTGAGAAGCATCATTCAAATCGTAAGGGAAAAAGTGAAAATTCTCATACTGTGTCAACAGGGAAATCTCTTCTCTGGATCCCGCGAAGTAGTTATCGAAACCAATGATATCGCAACCCCTATCAAGGAGCCTTCTTGCAACAAGGCTCCCTGTCATACCGGCAACACCGCTGATTACCACGATTTCTGGCATATTCCCTCCTGATTCACTCCACTAAATACTGCATGAATGCCTGCTTGTTCTCAACAGGCGTACTCTTCGGTCTTCCAAGGTCCTTCCGGTTCCCTTTCCTGACCAGCACTTCGATGCATCTCGGTCCCGGACCATCACCTTCCAATGCCTCGACCAATTGCTCCCGGGTGGTCGCCTTCACCGATGCCTTGTAACCCAGACAGAGCGCCGCAGAGGCAAGGTCCACATCCCTTCCTACTGTAGGCTGCCCCCCCACGGAGTCGTGGGCGCCGTTGTTAAGGATGATGTGCACATAATTTTCAGGCTTCGTCGTTCCGATGATGGCCATGCCGCCGAGGTGCATCAATGCGGCCCCATCCCCGTCCAGGCAGACCACCTGCCGGTTCTTCTTGCTCAAGGCTATCCCCAAGGCTATCTGGGATGCATGGCCCATGGAGCCCACAGTCAGAAAGTCCTTTTGGTGACCCTCTCCATTGCGTTCCCGTATCTCATACA
>SAAM01000169.1 GCA_009929415.1 Clostridia bacterium
GGATTGCAAAAGACCAGGTTGTACTACATCGGGGCAAGACCTTCCCAAGGAAAGAGCACATTACTGATGAACCTGGCTCTTAACTGTGATGCTCCTTGTATTATCTTCTCTGCAGAATCAAGTGGTAAGGAGATGGCCGATAGGATGATCATTCGTCAAGGGAGAGTAAATAGTCGAAATTACTACAATGGAACGCTGCATGCACAGGATGCAGAAAGAGTGGTGACAGCGAGCAGCTTGTTGTTTGAGAAAAAGAACATCATCATTCACGATGAGCCAAACATTGCAATCGGACGACTGGCGAGCATTGCTCATGATGCGAAACGGTATAATAAAGTCGAAGTTGTTTTCATCGATTATATTCAGCTGCTGGCGTACAGCGATGCAAGTAGACCAAAAAATGAACAAGTATCAGAGGTTTCTAAAAGATTGAAGCAACTGGCACGTGAATTGAATGTACCGGTAATCTGTGCAGCGCAACTTCGTAGAGATGCAGAAGGGAAAAAGCCACAACTTTCTGATTTTTCTGATTCAACACAAATTGAACGCGATGCAGATGTAGCAATCATGATCTACAACATTATGGACCCGGATGGAACTGTTGAAGTGGGGAGAGAAACTTATCTTTGCATCCAGAAGAATAGGGATGGCCAACTTGAGGATGTGCGGGTGGATTTCTTGCCACAATTTATGCATTTCCAGGAATCGACCAACTATCCTATAGGCCGATGATACACACGGGTTTTTAGAGAAGCTAAGAAGCAGGGAGGATTAATAGAACGATGTCAGAGACGAAAGAAATATCCAACCCGTCTTGGGAACGACAGGAAGGGGAATCATCAAAAGCGTATGCTGCTTTTTGTATATACCGAGATTATGGGGTTGATCGTTCGATAGCGAAAGTAGTGCAAATGTATGGCGAAAACGGTACATCAAAGGCGCAATTGTTTCGTTGGTCCTCAAAGTACTCATGGGTCCAGCGATGTAATGACTTCGATACTTTCACAGAGCAACAAAGAAGGAAAGAAATTTCAGCCTATAGGCAGAAGATGTCAGAAAGGCATGCTCAGAATGCAAGGGTAATCCAGGAAAAGGCGTTGCATGCTCTCAAGAATGTTGATCCTTCAACATTATCCAATTCTGAATTGTTGAAATACCTGGAATCAGGAATGAAAATTGAGAAAGAGGCCATAGGATATGTCCCAGTACCGGAAGAAACCCCTGTGCTAATTAAGCAACGTGATAAAGAGAACAAGATGGCAGATGATTTGCTTGCTCAGGTTGATTTGTTTCTGAGTAAGTTTGGGAAACCAAAACAAGATACAAGGGATTCAAACCAAGAGTAAGCTATTCACCATGGCAAAAGCGTTGTCCCCCAAATGGCAATCGTGATAGTATGCATAAAGAGGTTTTCGGTGTGCTTCCTTAAGTGGGAGTTTTGAACACATCCGAGGCCTCTTCTTAGCTTTCCCTATAAGGGACATTTCAGACTTCGTCATGCATGAAACTTGTCTTTTGTAGTTTGATACCCAAAATCCAGAACAATATATATAGTATATGGCTGGTACAATGAAGTATTGGCGCTTTCACTATTTATTGTTGTACAGTTTGGTCTTTAGATACCTTAGCTATCTCAAGATTGAGCTTGGACTCTTGTCAATCTTGATACTGAGTTCGGCGACCATTTTTATTTTTTAAGTTCAGAAGAAGCAATTACCTTCACCTAGATGAGTCATTGAAAATATTTTCATCCCAAATATTGCAAATTATCTCATCTTTTGAGGATAGAATTGCGATACAATGGATGATATCATCAAGTACATGGAGGTAACGAATGAGTCTAGTGGTTTCCTTAAGAATTCCTGATGGAATGGTAATAGCTGCAGATAGTCTGTCAACAGCAAAGAACATTGTTGGAATTGAAATTGGAAGTATTGATGTAAAGTGTCCAAATTGTTCTCACGCATTTGACAGAAAAAGCTTAGCGTTACCTGCTATGAATCTTGAAGTTCCTTTTTCAGGATCATCATATACACAGAAACTCATTAACTTGAATGGAAAGTTTGCGTTGAGTTTTTTTGGCAATGGTGTTATCGGCAACAAGAGTATCTACTATCATGTGAAACAACAGTTAAAAGCTGGAGTATTTGATAATAAAACATTACATGAAGTAAACCAGATTCTGGTTGATTATTTTGAGAAAGCACTCCTTCTTGATTTTCCCAATTATATAAAAGAAGCACCTAGCAATTGGCATCCGATTGGATATCACTTGAATGGATATGAAAATATTGATGGTGCTGATAGAGCTATCACATACGAAGCACATGTCGGAAAAAACAGCGATGTTAAACAGATAGAATCTATCGGTTGTACAATTGGTGGTGATATGACCGTCGTCCAAAAATTATGGGAATTAGGTCGTCCAGGCAAAGGTCAGGCTGTACATCAGATTAAATATGGACTATTATCCTTGCAAGATGCGATTGATTTAAGTATATTTTTTATAGAGACAACGAGCAAGTTCCAACGGTTTGCTGATCAGGTACAGACAGTTGGAGGTGATATTGACGTTGCCTTGATTACTCCTTTCCATGATTTTCAATGGATAAGGAGAAAACGTTTAATGGAGGTGATAGAAAATGGGAAAAAGTAAAGAACATCAAAATATGATTACTTTCAGACTTGTTGAGAAAGACATGAATAAATATGAGAACCATCGCAGTTTCAGTTCTGCCAACTCCACTAACGTAGATACTACAGATATGATTAACGATGTTATGCGGAAGCATAAGGCAGCTTGGAACGTACTAGCTAAATAAGGTGACTAACTATCTTTCTGAGGATCAGATTATAGATATCAATATTAAGACGATTCTTCAAAACGGTGGTGATTCGAATTTTGCTGGGGTTATATTGAATGAAGGCAGTTTTTCTTATCTTATTGAAATGATCGATGGTTCAGTTTTTGGACAACCTAATGTCCCATGTGACGTGGATAAAGCTGTGTTCTATGTATCAAAGATTATTAGAAATCATATTTTCTATGATGGGAATAAACGGACTGGATTGATTTGTGCAATGGTTTTTCTTGCTATAAATGGTCACACACCGAAAGTTATAACTGATGATGCTATTATCGAATTAGGGCTTGGAGTAGCAGATAATCGTATTACAGACGAAGAAGTACGCAATTGGTTTCTAGAGAGATATCCTACGGCAGACATTACTACATAATCATGCATCTTGACTGTTTCTAGCCCTACATGGCCAAATTCTTGAGAATGCCCTCCTTCTTTGAAAGGTTGGGCTTTTTTGTTGAGCAGCTTCTAGGCGTAAATATGAGGTAGCCAGTTCGGACTCTTTAGCCCTAGAATAGATTTGTTGTGGGCTGACTCGTTGATTATCTAGTGCAAGGTATTCATTACGATAATGCCATCGATGCATCCCTTATCTTCGGCCACGTTGTACTTGTAGGGTGTTTAATCACGACTTCTGTCTAATTCTTATACTTGTAGAGATTATTCGCATACTTCCTTTTCTTTAGTGTAGGGAGAAGTCATCCTCTTGAATATATTACTCACTTAAAGCTTCAATCCCCTCACAGGGAAAATCGTCTAGCAGTGGAGCTACTTCATAGTTTTCAGAAATAGGCAGAAGACAGAATATTGCTGGCTTCCTAAACATTATTGGTTGGAAATCATTCCCAAAATCCCCTTCACGAATGCATGTCATGCTTTGTCAGAGGTGGGAAGTAACCTCGGTGAGCTCATCCGTCCTGATACGTACCAATGAAACACAACAAACTGGAGCGAAAAATGTATAAAATTCATATTTTCGTTTGACTCATGTACCCCTACGGCTATAATGACTGGTAGTATTTGTATTGAACCATTACGACAAAATTGGGCTGCTGATAATATTTTGCTTGCATAAGAAGGATGGGCCTATGGTTGCATCCTCTTTTATTTACAGCCCGCATTATAAGGATAGGGACCCATGACTGAAGAAGCTCCATACATCATGTCGTTTTCCTCCGGCGGGCTAAGCCTACGTGAGTCTTTGATTGCCACCAATGCCTTTCTCTCAAGCAATGATTGGGACCAGGCAAGAAAGCTAGTGATCCAGGAAAACTTACTGCAGTCACGCATGGTCAGCTCTGCAAAGCGGTTGCTCTCCGAGATAATTCCCCGGTTGCAGCTGTTCTCTGAACGTGAACTTCACCTCTTCCGCTCCTCTACCGACCAAGATCAACGCCATTTACTCTGGCTCGCTATTTGC
>SAAM01000170.1 GCA_009929415.1 Clostridia bacterium
GTTACATCACAAACAGAATAGATAAGTATCTACAGGATTCGCTTCACCACTCCTTGCAGATTCTATAACAACACTCCAGCACAATCAATGTCATTAAGTAAGCAGTACTTCTAGTCAATGCAACAAAGAGGCTTGAAATAATGTGGCTCATGAAAAAATATTCATAGAGAATATGAAAAAAATACTTGACAAATATTGTTACATGCATAAATACTGCACCAGAAGGTTTACATTGTCTAATAAGGGGGATTGTGTATGCAGGAATCAAGCAAGGAACAAGAAGTTGATTACCAACAAGTAGGAATCAGGATCAAGGAATTGAGGAAATCACACCACTTCAGCCAGAAAGCTTTTGCTGAGTTGCTCAACATCTCCCAGGGGCATCTGTCCAGGGTGGAAAAGGGCTCAGTCATTTCTGCAGCCCTGTGCAACCTGATAGCTGAGAAGTTCAATACCTCCATGGAGTATCTTCTCACAGGTCAAGAACAGAAAGCCTTGGATGCAACACCACCTGTTCCTCCGGTTGCAAAGGCCAAACCTGCAGCATTTCCAAGTATTTCATTGGACCAGTCTGACTCCATTGCTGCTTCAAACAAGAAAATCAAGAAGCTCCTTGAAGACTGTAGGTATGAATACTCGTTCACCGTGGATGAGATTCGAGATGTGGACAGTGTCTTGGAAACCGATGAGCAGTTGTATCCGGCCACATCGTATACCTTCAGCCTCGACGTTGAGTGTATTCCGACTGGGTACTATTGGGTGGCTACTGAAGTAGCACGCAGTGAAGGAAGCCTTGATGAACTGCTGGAGTCACATACTGAACGAGAGCGTAAGAAACGGTTGGAGGCGCAAGGGAGGCCGTATACTCCCAGTAGAACAGCCAAGGATTCCTGTGTATTCGTACCGTACTCGTTCAAGATGTTCTCCCCATATGATTTTCTCGCTATGGATGTTGAAGGCCTTGGCGATATTGGGCGGTACAGGCAGGCAAAGGAGATAGCACTATTCAACAACTTGGAAATGCCTGAGGACATCCTCGACCCGATTATTGATGATTTGGCCCCCGATCCCCATGAATATGAAGATGATGGGACCATTGACCGTAAGGCAGAGTTTGAGCGCTTCAAGAAGTTGATACGCACTGGAGTAGGCGGTAAATCCTTGACACCATCTTCGGTGAGAGCTTGTGATGGTGATTATTTCACTTCTGGCGGCGGGGTGGTCTACAAAGGACGCAGGTATAGTTTGAACTGTTATGGACGCCTTGGTATTACCGTCGGGTCTCAAGAATTTGCCGATAGTGAGATGCAGTTCATCATAGATGATAAACTTATCAGTGCAGAACAGTTCATCGATATGCTAACCGCGTATGAAGGATGGCAGCTGAGTTTCAAGATTGAATCGACCTGATAGTTGGCTATGGTATGTTTTCTCTTTGTCTTAAGTCCTTGGTAAGCTATACTGGGCAGCATGAAAGAAACACTCATATACAAAAATGCACTGGATTGTGAGGAATCCTTGAGGGGATTTGTACTGGAAGGAAAGGCAAAACTGACGTTTCCCAACTATTGCCTCCGCATGGAAAACTCTTTGGAAAGTGAACTAGGACAGAAAGCAAACTATGTCCTATGGTGCCCTGAGGAGTTTCCTTCAGATATCGCCATTCGATGGTTTTTTAAACCATTGTCGGATAAAGGACTGTGTATTCTATTCTTCTCAGCACAAGGTGTAGATGGATCTGACCTGTTTTCTCCTGTACTGAACAAGAGAACCGGAGAATATCCCCAATACCACAGCGGTGACATCAATGCATTCCATGTTTCCTATTTTCGGAGGAAAGAACCGGATGAACGTGCATTTCATACTTGCAATTTAAGAAAGAGCAAAGGGTTTCATCTCGTGGCCCAAGGAGCCGATCCACTTCCCGATGCAGACGATGTAGACCGGTTCTATCAGTTGGAAATTCGGAAGTGGAAAAATGTAGTGACATTTTCAATCGATGGGTTACCGATTTTCTCATATCTTGATGATGGGACCTCTTATGGTGCTCTCTTGGATGGCGGGAAAATCGGGTTCAGGCAACTCGCCCCTTTGACAGCAGAATACAAGGACTTGGAAGTCTTTGCTCTTTCAGAGTGATATCAACCATAGTATGTACCCTTTTGGCCGCAAGGTTCATATTCAGCTTTTTATTCTGATTTCGATTCCCCTTTTGGTAATGGGTTTTGTTTCAGCACGCATTTATACGAATATCAGCAACCGTGAGCATGAAGCGCGTATGGAATACCACCTGAAGACGCTCATGCAACAACCTGATGCAACATTCTCTCTTTTCCGCCAATACTATTCTGCGTTTGCAACGGGAAATGATTGTAAAACCTTGATCGATCAGCAGATTCTCCCTCATGAAACCTATCAACAGGTCAAGACTATTCAGAGGGAACTTGCGGGAAACAACATAATCTCAGGCAATATTGATTCTTATTATTTCATCAATAGGAAGTGGGGTTGGATACTCAGCAACCTTGGCTCATTCTCCGTTCTGGACCTGAAAGATGAGATCCCTCTTCAGAGGCTTCTTTCTGGAGCTGACAGCACTTCATCATCGATATTTTGGATGAATCACTCATCTATCCCCAGCCCATTTGTTGGTGGTGTGACGATTATGCATATGGTGGATGATTCCGGAAATCTTTTTTGTGTAAAAGGTGACAACAACGATTATTTGCTTGTTGTGAAGCCAAATAATGTGTGGTTGAACAATTTGGAGGAAGCTTCCAAGGCTATTGGATACGACATCGCTGTCTTTGCTGGAGATGTACTGCTGTTCTCCACAAATGAAGAATTGAAGCATGCCATGGATGTTGATGATTCCCTACTTAAAGGGAAGTCCCGTGTACCTTACATCTTGAAAAAAGCTGTCTCAGGAACGAGTGGTCTGACATATGTGCTTGGCTATGATACCACATCCCCTGAACGATTCAGCAATCTGTTTGAACAGGCGAGTCTTATTATCCTGATTATAACGGTATTGGCAATTCTCTTCCTGCGAGGAACCTTCGGCATATTCAGTAAACCTCTTTTCTCGATGCAAGAATCACTTGATCGCCAGCAGGACAAGCTGAGACAAAATATGGAGCGTACAATTCTGGGAGGAACAGCAAAAGAGGAGGATCTCCAAGCCTATATATCCACGTTCCCTGTTTCTGTGTTTCCTATGCTTCAATATCTTGCCATCGGACCTAAAAGTACGGGCCAAACCAACATAGCAGAATTCGCTGACCCGATACTCAATGAAGCAAACGGGATTCTCAGGGCTATTGTGCAGATACAGCCGATAATCATAGAAGAAATACTGTGTATTGTTATCGGCGCAGCGCAGTCTGAACAGCTTGAGGAAGCGGTGGTTACTTGCTACAAGCTTCTTCAACGAGGGGAAACCTGTCCTGTCAGCATTGGTTGCAGTAGAGTTTTTTCCGACCTTACGCAATGCAGTATTGCTCGGGATGAGGCATTGGAAGCAATGCTGAGCAAACAAAGTGATGAAACGGAGACCTCGTCGATTACTGTTTGTAATGAATGGGAAGCCAACGGATTCGCTTGGACCGCGTTTGATAATCTTATGGATACTGAGCTGTACACCACTATCAAGGAAGGGAACCTTGAGATGGCGAGCAAGCTGCTTGACTTGACAGTGAAACGGTTTGATGAGAGAGGGCTCACTGGTATCGAGAGGAAGCAAGCAGTAAGCAGGCTGATTGCACAGATACTCACTATCCCGAACCAAGCAGGAATGAGGCTTGAAGATGTATTCAGTCCCAATGAATATCATGCAATTACCTCGGCTGATATGGCAAGCAGAAATAGCAGTGCGCTCAAGGCTTTTCTGGTTTCCTCTCTCATACGTCCTATAACCATGAAGATCAAGCAGCTGCAGGATAGCGGTGATTCTTCCTTGGTCCGAAAAACCATTGCAATGATCGATGAAGCCAACGGTGATATAACCCTCTCTGAATGTGCTGATGCACTTGGCTGTCATCCGAACACAATTGGCAAAGTATTGAAAGCATGCAAGAACGCTACGTTCAGTGAACTTATCAACGAACAGAAGATACGGCGGGCGAAATACCTGCTACTGGCTAATGATATGAAGGTTGGCGATATCTCGCAGAATCTTGGATATCAGAACGCCCAGAACTTTACCCGCTTTTTCAGAAGTCAGACAGGATTGACTCCAAGTGAATTCAAGCGACTTTCACGTAAGG
>SAAM01000171.1 GCA_009929415.1 Clostridia bacterium
CGCCATTCGTGCAGGTCGGAACTTACCCGACAAGGAATTTCGCTACCTTAGGACCGTTATAGTTACGGCCGCCGTTTACTGGGGCTTCAATTCAATGCTCTCACATCTCCTCTTAACCTTCCAGCACCGGGCAGGCGTCAGACCCTATACGTCGTCTTTCAACTTCGCAGAGCCCTGTGTTTTTGGTAAACAGTCGCTACTCCCTAGTTTGTGCCCCTCACATTAGGTTGCCCTATTATGAGGCATGCTTTTCCCAAAGTTACGCATGTAATTTGCCTAGTTCCTTCAACATAGTTCTCTCATACGCCTCGGTATTCTCTACCAATCCACCTGTGTCGGTTTAGGGTACGGTTTTTATCGCTGTGGCTATTTCCTGGACCTTATTCCATGCACTCACAATCCATTCAGTTCGTACATGTTTCTAAAGCCGTCACTCACAGCTAGCTGAGGATTATTTACCTCATCACCATCCACTACGCTTCTCAGCCTCGTGTTAGGACCCGGCTAACCCTGCGCAGATTAGCTTTACGCAGGAACCCTTGGATTTTCGGCGACAGCGTCTCTCACGCTGTTTTTCGTTACTCATGTCAGCATTCTCACTTCTGATATCTCCAGGTACCCTCGCGGTTACCCTTCTCAGACCTACAGAACGCTCCGCTACCACTCATGTATTGCTACATAAATCCGCAATTTCGGTATATGATTTTAGCCCCGTTATATCTTCGGCGCAGGACGGCTTTTTTAGACCAGTGAGCTGTTACGCTTTCTTTAAAGGATGGCTGCTTCTAAGCCAACCTCCTGGCTGTTTTGGCCTTCCCACTTCCTTTTCCACTTAATCATAATTTGGGGACCTTAATTGGCGGTCTGGGCTCTTTCCCTCTCGACGATAGACCTTAGCACCTACCGTCTGTCTGTTATGACCTACTCACCCGTATTCGGAGTTTGGTTGAGTTTGGCAAGAATCGCTTCCCCCTAGCTCATCCAGTGCTCTACCCCAGGTGTTCTTCTCATAACGCACTACCTAAATAGTTTTCGCGGAGAACCAGCTATTTCCGAGTTTGATTGGCCTTTCACCCCTAGTCACAAGTCATCCCCTAGCATTTCAACGCTAGTGGGTTCGGCCCTCCCATCAGTGTTACCTGACTTTCAGCCTGCTCATAACTAGATCACTCGGTTTCGGGTCTAATCCACCTAACTTCTCGCCCTTTTCAGACTCGCTTTCGCTTCGCCTCCACCTATCGGCTTAAGCTCGCTAGATAAATTAAGTCGCTGACCCATTATACAAAAGGTACGCCATCAGGACTTATTGTCCCTCTGACTGCTTGTAGGCATCCGGTTTCAGGTTCTTTTCACTCCCCCTTCGGGGTTCTTTTCACCTTTCCTTCACAGTACTGGTGCACTATCGGTCGATTAGGAGTACTTAGCCTTGGAGGATGGTCCCCCCGCGTTCAAACAGGATTTCTCGTGTCCCGCTCTACTCGTTCATATATATCCTTTTCTACCCCTACAAGACTATCACTCTCTTCGGTCCGCTTTTCCACACGGTTCGGGTTCTTTTATATATACTCATGGGCTTGTCCGATTTCGCTCGCCACTACTTTCGGAGTCTCTTTTGATTTCCTTTCCTACAGGTACTTAGATGTTTCAGTTCCCTGCGTTCGCTTCTTTAACCTATGTATTCAGTTAAAGATACTTCCTAAGAAGTGGGTTTCCCCATTCGGATATCTACGGATCATCGCCTATTCACAGCTCCCCGTAGCTTTTCGCAGTGTATTACGTCCTTCGTCGCCTCTAATCGCCTAGGCATCCACCAGATGCCCTTCTCTTTTTTGTGAACTATGCGTATGTTATATTCTACATACTCTTTCTATATTGTTCTCTTTTTCTGTTATTCTTAGATACTCATATCCGCTTCAGTGTCTTCACACTTCCGCTAATACTTGTTTAAGACCATGATTACTTCATTTATTCCTACTCAAGTAATCATTTGCACTTTCTTATTCACTCTTTTTCAACAACTTCCATCGTCTTCCTTCTTAATACACTCTGGTGGAGGTGAACGGGATCGAACCGATGACCTATAGCTTGCAAAGCTATCGCTCTCCCAACTGAGCTACACCCCCCTGATATTTCCCCATATCTCTAAATTAATAAAGTATGGTGGGCCTGGGAAGACTTGAACTTCCGACCTCACGCTTATCAGGCGTGCGCTCTAACCACCTGAGCTACAAGCCCTTTGTGTGTATTTTTCCAAAAAACAGATGTACAGATGGTATTCCCCTTCTCCTTCGTATATGAATCTCTTCACATACTTTCTCTTTGAAAGGAGGTGATCCAGCCGCAGGTTCTCCTACGGCTACCTTGTTACGACTTCACCCCAGTCGATAATCCTACCGTGGTCGCCTGCCCCCGTTGCCAGTTAGCTCAACGCCTTCAGGTAAAACCAACTCCCATGGTGTGACGGGCGGTGTGTACAAGGCCCGGGAACGTATTCACCGCGGCATGCTGATCCGCGATTACTAGCGATTCCAACTTCATGTCCTCGAGTTGCAGAGAACAATCCGAACTGAGATAACTTTTCTAGGATTTGCTCCACCTTTCAGCTTCGCGTCCCTTTGTAGTCACCATTGTAGCACGTGTGTAGCCCAGCCTGTAAGGGCCATGAGGACTTGACGTCATCCCCACCTTCCTCCGGCTTATCACCGGCAGTCTCTCTAGAGTGCCCAACTTGACTTGCTGGCAACTAAAGAGGAGGGTTGCGCTCGTTGCGGGACTTAACCCAACATCTCACGACACGAGCTGACGACAGCCATGCAGCACCTGTATGGTACCCAACTAAATGAAAGTATCTGTCTCCAAATACCCTAATACCTATGTCAAAAGCTGGTAAGGTTCTTCGCGTTGCGTCGAATTAAACCACATGCTCCACCGCTTGTGCGGGCCCCCGTCAATTCCTTTAAGTTTTAATCTTGCGACCGTACTCCCCAGGCGGAGTGCTTATTGCGTTAGCGTCGGCACGGAGCTCTTGCCCCACACCTAGCACTCATCGTTTACAGCGTGGACTACCAGGGTATCTAATCCTGTTCGCTCCCCACGCTTTCGCGTCTCAGTGTCAGTCACAACCTAGATAACCGCTTTCGCCACTGGTGTTCTACCCAATATCTACGAATTCCACCTCTACACTGGGTATTCCGTTATCCTTTATTGTCCTCTAGTAAACCCGTTTTAAAGGCAATTCCAAGGTTGAGCCCTGGGATTTCACCTCTAACTAAATTTACCACCTACACGCCCTTTACGCCCAGTAATTCCGAACAACGCTTGCACCCTTCGTATTACCGCGGCTGCTGGCACGAAGTTAGCCGGTGCTTATTCTTCAGGTACCGTCATCATCTTCCCTGTTAAAAGAGCTTTACAACCCGAAGGCCTTCTTCACTCACGCGGCATGGCTGGATCAGGGTTTCCCCCATTGTCCAATATTCCCCACTGCTGCCTCCCGTAGGAGTCTGGGCCGTGTCTCAGTCCCAGTGTGGCTGATCATCCTCTCAAACCAGCTATCGATTATCGGCTTGGTCAGCTCTTACCTAACCAACTACCTAATCGACCATGGGCTCCTCTTTAAGCGAATTGCTCCTTTCCCCCTTAGGGTTTATGCGGTATTACCTTTCGTTTCCAAAAGCTATCCCCCTCTTAAAGACAGATTCCCATGTATTACTCACCCGTCCGCTACTCGTCATCAGAAGTGCAAGCACTTCCATGTTACCGTTCAACTTGCATGTGTTAAGCCTGCCGCCAGCGTTCGTTCTGAGCCAGGATCAAACTCTCATGTTTATTTCCTCAGTAAATACTCAATTCCTTGACCATCTACTAATTCTTTTAGCCTTCTAGCCTGTCCTAGTCCATAATTACGTTCTTGCGAATTGACAGGAATCTTTATTTTTCGCACAATTTCTTGTCTTCCAAATAAGCTTCCTATTCATTTTGCTTATATGTGTTTATGTACTTGACAGCGCTCGCCTTTTTTCTTCCTATATCATAGTCTCCTATATATAGAGGTCGAACACCATCTGTACATCTGTTTCTTTTCTTATCTACTTCTTTTCAACAACTTCACTCGCCCTCAAGCAAGTGTCACGGAATATAACTCATCCCCCTTATCCTGTCAATACTTTTTTTCCCCTTTTTTTATCTTTTTTTTATCTTTTCTCCTCCCCTCCCCCTTCTCCCTTCCTTTTCAAT
>SAAM01000172.1 GCA_009929415.1 Clostridia bacterium
GCATGAATCTTGAGTTTCAGCCCCATTTCCTTTGCGCTCTTGAGGAATCTTCTTGACTGTTCAATGCTGAAGACATTCTTTTCACAGAATATGTCTGCAAACTCAGCCAGGTTTCTTTCTCTGACTTTCTTCATGACTTCGATCATATAATCGATAAATTCGTCTTCTTTTCCCTTCCATTCAGGAAGTACGCTGTGAGGGCCAAGGAATGTCGCTGCAATATCCACAGGATGCGATTCATTGAGAATCCTCATTGCCTCAAGCTGCCTTATTTCCGTTTCCTCATCAAGACCATAGCCGCTTTTTCCTTCGACCGTAGTCACTCCAAATGCCATCATCTTGTCTAGTCTTTTTCTGCCTGTCTCGACAAATTCTTCGAGCACGGTGCTTCTTGTAGCTCTTACTGAGCTCGTTATGCCCCCGCCTCTTTCCATTATCGACATGTATGTGTCGCCTCTGAGCCTCCAGGAGAACTCATCTGCCCTGTAGCCTCCAAATATGAGATGAGTGTGTGAATCTATGAAGCCAGGGAGCACTGCTTTTTCTGATGCATCAATAACTTCATATTCTGACTCATCATACCTTGAGCTTATGTTTGAGGCTTCATCCACGTCAACGATGATTCCATCTTCTATCACAACTGAACCATTGTATATTATTCCTATGTTCGACATGTCGGAGCCTTTTTTGGGAGCCTTGCCCCTGCATGTAACTAGCTCGGAAGCGTTTTTTATAATCAGTTTTTTCATCGTTTTCTCCTGTTCAATCAATTACAGCTATATTCTCGTCTCAAGAACCTGATCCATACTGAAGTTTTCAATCTGAAGATAGTATTCTGCTGAATCAACGAGTGCCTGCATTGGTACAAGCCCTACTATCTCGCTTCCTATTACGTTTACTCCATATCTCTTTGCTTCCATCTTCACGGTCTCAAACACTCTGTAAACCGCCGATTTTGTGTAATCTGTAAGGTTCATAGATACCTGAGCCACGTTTCTGTCTTCAAGCATCACGCCCATAGCCTTCACATATCTGAATCCTCCGCTTATATGCCTTACCTGCTTCGCTATCTTGTCCGCGATTTCAAGGTTTGGAGTATCGAGGTTTATATTGTAGGCTACAAGCGGCATCCTTGCGCCGATAGCTGTAACTCCGCCTGTTGGATGGATTGTATCTGGACCAAAGTCAGGCTTCCACATATCCTGATCAAGCATTTTTTCCTTCATGCCTTCAAACTGCCCTTTTCTTACATTCGCAAGATTTTCTCGGTGGGGTGCGCTTGCTGACTTTTCATAAAGGAAGAACGGCTGTCCGAATCTCTCCGCTGCTTCTTTTGCAACCTCTTTTGCTATCTTGTCCGCATCTTCGATCGTAGCATTCTTTACCGGAATGAACGGAATTACATCTACTGCCCCCATTCTTGGATGCTGGCCTTCATGTTTTGTCATATCTATTAGCTCTATTGCTTTTCCTATGGCGCTTATAACCGCATCTCTCAGCGCTTCCGGTTCTCCTACAACCGTCACCACGCACCTGTTGTGATCCTTGTCCGGGCTGTAATCTAAAAGCTTTACATTTTCTTTTGCTCTGAAGCAGTCCATTATCTTTTCAATTTTTTCGAGGTCTCTTCCCTCGCTGAAGTTTGGTACGCATTCTATGATTCTGTTCATTGCCATCGTATCTGTCTCCTTATGTTATATTATCTATTTTTGTATGAGCTGAATATTTTTTCTATGAGGCTGTCGTCTGCCACATATGGGATTGTTATATGGTCCTCTCCCTTGAATGTCTGGTTGTACTCTGCTACTGTGGCAACGGAATTCTCACATCTCGCCCAGCTTCTTCTTGAAACTCCTATCATGGTATCCCATGGGATTACCTTCCTGATTATTTCATCGACTCTTTCGCTGCCGTCGAGAACCATTCCGAATCCGCCATTTATTGATTTCGATATTCCTACGCCTCCGCCATTATGAAGTGCCACAAGGCTCATTCCTCTTCCGGCGTTTCCGGCAAAGCAGTGAACAGCCATATCAGCCGTTATGTTGCTTCCGTCATATATATTTGAGGTCTCTCTGAAAGGCGAATCGGTTCCTCCGGTATCATGATGGTCTCTGCCAAGCATTACAGGCCCGATCTCCCCATTTCTTACCATCTCATTAAATCTCAGAGCAATGTCTCTTCTTCCAAGAGCATCCTGATAGAGTATCCTGCACTGTGTGCCTACCACCAGCTTGTTCTTTTCGGCATCCCTTATCCATATATAGTTGTCTCTGTCCTGGCCTCTTCTCTCCGGATTTATCACTGACATCGCGGCCTGATCTGTCTTTCTCAGATCCTCGACCTTTCCGCTCAGGCAGCACCATCTGAAAGGCCCATATCCATAGTCAAATAGCTCTGGCCCCATTATATCCTCTACATATGAAGGGAAGATGAAGCCTTCGCTCGTGTCAGTTCCGTTCTTTGCAATATCTTTTGCCCCTGCATCAAACACCGCTTTCATAAACGCATTCCCATAATCGAAGAAATACGTTCCTCTTGCAACGAGCTCTTTTATTAGATGATAATGCTTTATAAGGCTTTCATCAACCAGCTTTATAAAGCTCTGCTTGTCTTTGTCAAGCATCTCAGTCCTTTGATCAAACGTGAGCCCCTGAGGACAGTACCCTCCGTCATATGGCACATGACATGATGTCTGATCTGAAAGAAGCTCTATCCTTATGTTGTTATCAACCGCATATTCAAGCAGGTCTACTATATTTCCATGATAAGCTATGGAAATAGCTTCTTTTTTTGCCATGTATTCTTCTGCTACGTCAAATGCTTCTTTTGCTGAAGATGTTATTAATGAAACCCAGCCCTGCTTGTGTCTGGTCTCTATTCTCGAATAATCTACTTCTGCTACTATGCCGACTCCGTTTGCTATTTCTATAGCTTTAGGCTGAGCACCGCTCATTCCGCCAAGTCCTGATGTAACAAAGAGATGTCCGGCAAGATCTTCACTTTCAGGGATTCCAAGGACCTTTCTTCCTGCGTTGAGGATAGTATTGAATGTACCATGCACTATTCCCTGCGGACCTATATACATCCATCCTCCGGCAGTCATCTGGCCGTAGCTTGATACTCCCATTGCCGCAGCTTTTGACCAGTCATTTGGATTGTCGAACATCCCGATCATAAGCCCGTTTGTGATTATTACCCTGGGGCTTGTTTTTGAAGATTTGAAAAGCCCCATAGGATGTCCGGACATCATCACAAGAGTCTGCTCGTCTGTAAGCTCCTCAAGATATCTTTTAAGCAGCTGATACTGCATCCAGTTTTGTACTACCTGCCCAGTCTCACCATATGTAACAAGCTCATAAGGATACAGCGATATCTCATGGTCCAGATTGTTGTCTATCATTACCTGGAACGCTTTTCCTTCTATGCATCTTCCTATGTATTCGTCTATAGGTTTTCCATAGATTCTCTCTTTTGGCATGTATCTGTATCCGTAAATCCTTCCTCTTGTCATGAGTTCTTCCATGAACTCAGGAGCAAGCTCTTCATGAAGGTTTTCCGGTATGTATCTGAGAGCGTTTTTGAGGGCGAGCTTTATCTCTCTTTCATTAAGGTTAAGCTCTCTCATCGGAGCTCGTCTTACACCCTCTTTGAACTCAGGATATTCAGGCAGCGAGTCATCGAGTTTGATGGTCATTGCATTTGATATGTCCATGTTGCTTAGCATAAATTACCTCCTGCATTATCATATTTTTTGAAGTTTCTTGTTAAGTCTCTACACTAAATATGATAACACTCTGAGTGATATTTTACAATCAGCCATTTAAACATTTCTGAATTTTAAAAGCAGATAACCTGCAAATTTTCCATCTGCGATTACCTGCTTTTTACTAATATATTCTTTCAAATAAAGGACTGAGCTTCTCAAATCTTGTGTAATAATTAAAGCCACATTCTTTGAGAATTTCATATGCAATGTCAAAATCTCTTGCAAGATCAGTCTTTTTGTGAGCATCAGACCCTACAGTTATTATCTCTCCCCCAAGCTCCTTGTACATGTGAAGGATCTCCATCTTTGGATGTACATGTCCGAGATTGTACCTGAGGCCGGCGGTATTGATCTCAATACCTTTACCCCTTTCAATGAGGGTCTTCAGTATTTCCCTTATGCTTTCTCTGTGGATATCCAT
>SAAM01000173.1 GCA_009929415.1 Clostridia bacterium
ATCCAGAGTGAGGAAGCAGCAGTCAATGAGCTAGATGCAGGCAAGGGGCAGGCACCCTCAGGGAGAATCAGGAGACTGAGCAACGGGGATCTGTTCACCCAGGAAAGCGACACGGTAGCCAAGGACACCCAAGGCATTGAACATCATCAGATGTTGGTTGGGGACCCGATAACCAGTCAACGGTATGGATTCATTGAGTATGCATTGCAGGACAACGCCCTCACCATCGAGGATGTAAAGATCCGGTCAGGATATGAGTCAATAAGGAAGGAAGCCGTTCTCTCATTGCTGAAGCAATATCCAGGATATGAAGTTACTTGGGAAGCCAAGGGGGAAAACCTTGAAGCCCTGAAGCAGGAGATCATAGACACCAACCCCAGGGGGAAGGATGCAGGGTTGCAAGTGTATGACGGGGTGACGAACGTTGACGAACGCCTGAAGCTAGAGAAAATCATCGGAGATAGTTTCCCCAATCTCAACACCAGTGAAAGATCTGTTGCATCAACACTGTTGCAGCTGAGAGCTGAAGCCAAGGGAATGAGCGTAGACAATTACATCCAGTCGGTATCCAAGGATGGGAAGTTGTATGCAGCAGGAACGGCAGCACAGCTTGGAAATGAAAAAGCAAAAGGGGCTGTAGCATTTGATGCAGATGCAAAAGCCATCATCTATGCAGCAGAGAAAGCCGACTTCTCAACATTCGTTCATGAAACCTTCCATGTAATCCGCAGGGAAATGGAACAGACTGAACAGCTGAAAAAAGCCATGATGGAAGCTGCAACAACCCCCCAGTTTGAGAAGTTCATAGAAGAACGCAGATCTATTTTTCAGGGGAGTATGTTTGATGGTAAGAGCGCCAAGGAGATTGCAGAGTATGCAAAATCCTTTGATGACACCTGGACCAGGCAACAAGAAGAGTTGGCCGCAAAGCTTTGGGAATCATATTTGACCGAGGGGAAGGCAGTCAACAAGAAACTCTCAGGAATCTTCAGACGGATTGCTGAATGGATGGGAAAGATCTATAGGGACATCAAGAATAAAACCAAGCTCGATCCCCGTATTGAGGGTGTGTTTGATTCATTGCTTGATAAGAACAGCCCGCTAGCCAAATCTGTACGAGCATCGGAAAAAAACCAACAAGGGGCTAATACTTTATTCCAGGAATCAGAAGAAAATTCCCAGTATGATGAAATACAGACAAAATACAAAGGAACCGATCAATGGATGAAGGCCCCCAATGGAAAGCCGACAAATCTATCTGAAAGACAATGGCTGCAAGTGCGTACGCCATCTTTCTTGAAATGGTTTGGTGATTGGATCAACGATCCAGAGAATGCATCAAAAATTTTGGACGAGAACGGAGAACCGAAAATTGTACGTTTCTCTTTAATGAACCAGCTCGATACAGACGATAATGTATCATACGGCTATTTGTTTGCAATAGAAGAAAATACATTAACTCTTCAAGGGAAACGGTTGCACTCTGTTTTCCTGGATTCAAGAAATCTATTATCAATGAATGATTCTTCTCTGTTGGGAGATGCAGTAAGTCATTCCTATAGGAAGCATTATGATCCGGTAAAACTCGGAAACTATCTGAAAGGCAAATTCAGCGAATTCTCAGAACTGGGCGATCTTTCCTTGCTTGATACAACAACTGAACAGGATGACGCAATAGAGCGTATGCTCGATGCGGCAGAAAATTCAGGGAATTATTTTAACATTATAGAGGTTATTGACTCTTTCAGAGATGGAATAAATATAGATCCCATGGGTTATTACAGAGCAAACAGTCAAGAAGTTCTGAGATCCGCTGCGGAATTAGGGTATGACGGAGTAGCTTTGCAGATGGACCCTATATCGTATATTGTATTCAGCCCGGACCAGATCAGGTCAGCCAAAGACAATACAGGCGAATTTTACCTGGAAGATGGTAAGCCGAAGATTGATACAGGGTATCCCAAGATCCCGAAAATTGATTATGCAAATACCGACCTTGAGGAAATTGCAGATATAATGGATGGATGGAAGGAAAAACTCAGGGAATGGGTATCCAAACAGGGTGACATGCTGCAATTTGGATATGATGAACTTGTATACGTTGTTCATAAGAATGTCATACCCGATGAAAAACCGTGGAGAGCAACCACCTTTACATTATATAAGGGGCAATGGTTGCCTACAGGCCACTCAGTATATGATACGAAGTTTGATGCGGTATTGGATAATGCAGGGGATGTTGACTACCGGCCCGATATTTTATTCCAGGAAACAACGGATAAGATCAGAGAGGGATCCCTAGCCGTACTGCACAACATTACTGCTGAGAAACTCTCAGAGGTAGAAAAAATTGGGGGACTTCCTTCCCCTTCATTGGCAATCACCAAGCCCAACATTCCTTTTGATCAGTTCGGTGAGATCACGCTCATTGCAGATCCATCAGTGGCAACCAAGGCCATGAATGAGGAAAGGCTTTATGACCGTGATGTTTGGAGCCCGACAGTACCAAGAGCAGAATGGAAGGTGAACCAGAAAGTAATTGATAAGTTCGATGTGAGGATCGGTAAAATCAGTGAGGAAGTCGGGAGACATCTATCCACTTCAGAGTCTTTCAGCAAATCTGATATAGCCAATGGTTTGAATTCTTTGGTTCATGAATATAAGAGAAATCTTGCAGCGCAGCTTACATTCTTGAAAGAGAAGGGTATTGAGTATGCACTGAAGTACAAGGAACCAAGAACACAATCAGGGTTTCCAATAAGCATAATCAAGGAAAACAAGGAATACTTTGACACGCATTCATTGGATTCGAATACCTATGAAGAGATTAAGAGCTATCTCACTCCACTAATAGAGGAATATTTAGAAGATAAATATCCGAGTCCACAGAGAAAAGCATATAGAAAAAATATAATTGCATATAGTATAGAGAAGTGGCAAAGTTTCAGAGGTATTGATGAAGCATTCAGATTTGCGAAAGACAATAATTCAATCACCCAGGAATTTGATGATTATGCTACTCAAGAATCAATCAAATCTGACATTGATAAGTATGATCAGGAATTTACTACTTGGCTGGAAGAGGGTTTGCGGGAAGCGTACACCAATCCCAAAATCACAATTGGGTCCAAAAAATATGATTACACAGCTGAAAACATCCTGAAGTGGATGAAGGCACAATCAGAGAAAGCGTCACAGGAAACCATGACCTATGGGCCAGCAAAGGCAGCCGCCAATGCAGGCCAGCCATTCATGAATAGAAGACATGTAAGAGAGGAAGAGGGCAATCTAGTCACAACAGAAGAGCATCAGAGGTTGTGGGAAGAACGAATACAACCGCTGAATGAGATTCTTCAGAGTAAGTTGCCTGAGTATCACAAGTACGGGGGTTGGGAAGCATTGGACTCTATTTATGCTGCAATAGGCAGATATCTATCAAGATATGGTTCTTCCAGGAATCCTTCAGCCATGCGCAAGGAACTGTCAGCAAAGTCATTCACGAATGTTCCGAACCATCTTTTGAATATGGCACTAGATTTGGCAGGTGCATTTGTAACCATACCCCAGGATTATTTTGAAGCAAAGCCAAACCGCGTTGTTTCCCTTGATGAATTTGTCATGGCAGTTGTCCCGTCAACGATTAAGGCGGATCAGAGAGCCATCCTAGAGGAACATGGTATTGAGGTAGTTGAATATGTAAACGATGCTGACAGGCCGATCCTGGTTGATCAACTCTATAAGGACCATATTCCAAATCTGCTTTTTCAGGAATTTGCCGGGGTGTCTGAATCCCAAATCATGGATGATGCAAAGACGTTCGATTCTTGGGAAGAGTTCCACGACTTCTATACAGCCATGCTGGATCCCGAAGATACAACCACCCCGCAGGATGAACAGTGGTACAAGGAGGTATGGGAAGAGGCAAACAAAATAAATACGAAAGTCACCCCGGAATCGGAACCTCAGACTGTTAATGCGAAGTTGGAAACAGAGACCCAAAAGGATGAATATTTCCGTTCCAAGATGATGACCGACAAGGGTGTGAATGACTTCATAGAAAAGCTAGGTTGGATTTACACCAACCAGGACTATGAACACAGCGGGCCGGAATCCCAGGAGGAAGCTGACTTTGTAACCCTGATGTATGAAATGAGGGCCAACCTTCCAAAGGAG
>SAAM01000174.1 GCA_009929415.1 Clostridia bacterium
GAGCTGGTAACAGACACCCAGATTAAGGGAGACAGGCCGGAGCGCAGAGAGAGATCTGATCGCGGCGAAAGATATGAACGCAGAGAGAGGTCTGATCGTGGTGAAAGGTCTGAACGCAGAGAGAGATCTGATCGTGGTGAAAGGTCTGAACGCAGAGAAAGACCTGAACGCAAAGAGGGACCTGAAGGTGGAAACAGATCAGAGAGATCGGAGAGATCGGAGAGATCAGAGAAACCGGAAAGAAAGAGAGAAGAGTTCAGCAGAAAACCAGGGAAAAAGAGTTCTCACGGTAAGGATTCCAGAAAACCAAGCCGCAGGGAGAGAAGAGGAAGATAGTCTCTTTATCGGTTAAAATTTGAGATATTTTCTTGGGTCATAGTCTACCAGTCTGACCTTAAGATCCCTGATAACTACGCAGGTCCATTTCCAGTGCTGATATATAAGCTGAACAGAGAATGGCACAACAATAAGTGCAATTACTCCTGCTTTTGTATAATTCAGCACAGTCAACAGAATGAGGATTGTTGCCACTGCCGTCACCATCTGTGCCTTATAATGCGGTACAGTGTTCTTGCTAACCAGAACTGAGGTAGAGAGGAAAGTGAAAGCTTCAAACAATGAGGCAGCAAATAGTATCACCAACAGATCACTTCCGAGCAAAGGAGTATTACTCTTTATAATTCGCAGGGCCCACGGGCCTAAGGTCACTACTGCCACAGAAAGAGCGGCAAAAACTCCAATTGCAATGTATTGCGCTTTGATATAGATGCGCTTTACTTCACTCTCCCTACCCAAAAGCCTGTTCTGAGTCAGTTTTGGGAGGAATGTCATGAACCAGATTAAAGAGAGGGTATATGTGAGATCTGCCAGCTGCTTGGTAATACCGTAAGAGCCTAACACTGCAAGAGGAATAAAGAGACCACCTATAAGAGTAAGCATCTTATTTGTAAAGACAAGGCTCAGGTTTGCCAAACCCGATTTGTAAGCAGTCTTCCATAAAGTTTTCAGAATAACTGTCCAGGATGTAGGCTTGCTCTTGCTGATCTCAGATTTTGTCGCCTTGTCATAAAAGGCCCTTCTGGAAAGCATTCTGTTTAAAATTGTAGCCAATGTCTGTCCACAGACCATTGAGATAATCCCGAACCCCATAATCAGCATTGTGGATGCTAGTATAATGTGGGTGCACTGAGAGAAGACGATTATCTGCCGTGACCGCTTGATCATCCCCCTTCCGACCAGAAGTGCATCGTAATAATAAGTATAGAACTGGTAAGAGAGCAGTATCCCATACAGATACCAGGCAAGTCTTGCATTTTCAGCATCACCTGAATAACCCTCAAGAAGCTTTTCTATATAAAAATAGCCTCCGGTAAAGAGTAATATTAAAAGAAATATGGCAACGCCGGCATAATATACTCTCATTGCCGACAATGCACCTTTCAGAAGGGAATAATCTATATTTCCGTCTTCGCTGGCAGTCCCTAGCCCCTCTCCTTTTAATTCCCTTGCACCTGAGAAAATATATGTAACTGATCTTGAAAAGGTTTGAAAAAAACCGAAATCTAAGAGGTAGATCATGGCATTGAGCCCAATCATAACGTTCCAGAGACCGACCTCCTGGTCCGGGAGCAAACGTAAAATAAGAGGAAGGATAATCATTGCCGAGGCAAGCCTCATAAAGCTCGCCGCATAGTTCCAAAGAAGATCGCTCCTTCCTGTATTCACCTTTAGAAAATAAGTTTAGCCATGAACTCCACTCTATCGTTGTGGTTTACATCGTAACTGACAAGTGGTTTCATGTTTGCATCAACATTTTTTGACCACTTTGCAAATGTAAGATTATATTCGAGACCAAATATCAATTTTTTGGACAAGCTATAAGTTATCCTTGGAGATACTCTTGAAAACCATTCCAACTTCTGATCAGAGAAATATAGATAGTTTGATCCATAAGTAGAGGTATCCACCTCATCTTTTGTTCCACAATTTTTCTGATATCCGTAGAAGAGTCCAAGATTGAAATTTTTATAAGAAGGCGTTTCAAACTCTGCCCAAGCTGATAGAGTGCGCAAGTTGGTATAATCAAAGTCGAGTGGTTCAGAAGCTGCATATTCTATTTTACCATAACCACCAAGCATGTTCAGCATCGAGAGATTCTCGCCGTAAATTCCCCAAAGCTTGAGAGAGTACCCCTTCCCAATAACAGCTTTTGCGAACAGACTTACATCAAAGGCAGATACAGTTGTGGAGATAGGGTTTTTATCACTATCTGTATTCCTGGGCTTAAAAAATTTATAGCCAAACGTAACTCCTCCGAAAAGCTTGTTTGCATCTCCGAATTTAAGCTGTGCGTGCAAATCCGGTATACCGGCCTGTGCCTGTGCTGTGGCCGGGCCCAGAGACTTGTGACCACTATATATCTCAGCTGCCGCAAGGAATTTGATTTTATCAGCAAGTTTAGTCTCATATCTCACCTGCATACCCCTGTTAAGAGTATTAAAGGGATATCCGGAACCGAAACCCACCATATTTGATGCCACTTCGGCCACATAGCTCAGATGATTTGTCTGTCCCAACAGCAGGGAGCTCTTCTTCCACTGAAAATTCATATAGAGATGACGAAGATTGAACATATTGAGATAACTCTCTCCAGAACCGAGAAAATCGGCTTCTACATATGTATTTACATCTGCATTGAGAAACTTCATGCCGGCTACCGAAAATGTCAGTCTGCTGGCAGCAATACTATAATTCAAAGAGTTGCTTTTATTTATATCTATACCATTATCATTCAAATCCGGAGACAATGGATATTTGTATTGAAGGTCATATCTTGAGGTTCTTGACCTATAATCATCGAAATAGCTCTTGAATTCAACAAACCCTCCGAATTTATAGGATATCTCTTTTGTCTGAGCTGTAAGAATTGCAGGTGATAACAGAAATATTAACAAAACGATTGTATGTATCTTTTTCATAGTTATAATGTTTATAGGGTAAAGATAGTAATCTTTTTAAATTTAGTATCACCTTTTACTATTATTAAAAAAATTTTTATTCGTTCATATTCTTAAAAATTACTACTTTCATATAATAAAGCATAAATATCTCAACCATGAAACTATTTATTACAGCACTTATATTAATGATGGGAGTTTCTCCCGAATCTCCTGCAGGCAATCCTCAAAACGATAAGGTATACATCCTTCCAGCTCCCTCTTTAAAGGGAACAATGAGTGTTGAAGAGGCCCTTCAACAGAGACGTTCCAGAAGACAATTCCTGGATAGGGAACTCTCAATGGAACAGCTTTCCCAGATTCTTTGGTCGGCTTATGGCATTACTGTAAAAAGAGACGACTATCCTGTTTTAAGAGGAGGATTGCGTACCGCCCCCTCTGCCGGAGCCCTATATCCTCTTGAGATATATGTAATGGTTGGGAACGTAAAGGGAATAGAACCTGGCCTATACAAGTACAATTCAGAAGACCACAGCATCCGTTGCACTATATCGGAAGATTTGAGAAAAGAGGCCAGCAGTGCGGCATACAATCAGAAAATGATAAAAGATGCCCCTGCTGTATTGTTCTACAGTGCTGCTTATGAAAGATGCTCGAAAAAATACGGAGAGCGTGGAAAAGAGAGATATGTTTGTATGGATTTGGGCCACTCTGCAGAAAACGTTTACCTGCAGGCTGAAGCACTTCATCTTGGCACCTGTGCAGTGGGAGCATTTTCAGACGAGGCGTTGAAAAAGCTATTTCAACTCCCTGCTGATGAGGAACCTATCTATATGATGCCTATCGGATATTGCAAATAACTTCCCGGAACCGGCACCACAGTTGCCAACCGGATTAAATAAATAATAATGAGGAATCTATCTCAACACGAGATTGGCTCACTGATGGCTAATCTTTGTGTGGCAGAAGAGTGGACTAACGTCTTCGTGTCAGAGAGTTTTTCAACAGAGCACATATACAATGTCCGTTTTTCGGGCAGAGTTGTCTTGGGCTGTTTTGAAAAAACATTTAACCTGCCCGGCGGTATCTCCCGCCATTCAGGCATCAGAAATTCAACAATTCATAATTGCGAGATCGGGGATAACGTTTTTATAGAAAACATCTC
>SAAM01000175.1 GCA_009929415.1 Clostridia bacterium
GAGCATAAAGCCAAAGACTCTCGGACAGAGAAAATATATAAAAAACATAAAGAGCAATGACATAACTCTATGCATAGGTCCCGCAGGTACAGGAAAAACATATCTTGCGGTGGCGCTCGCGGCAAAGGCGTTCAACAAGGAGGAAGTGAGCAGGATAATTCTTACCAGGCCGGCAGTAGAGGCTGGAGAGAGCCTGGGCTTCCTTCCAGGAGATCTCAAGGAAAAGGTGGATCCATATCTGAGACCACTTTACGATGCACTGTTTGACATATTCGGTGCAGAAAAGTTTACAAGGCTCATGGAAAAAGGCGTAATCGAGGTAGCTCCGCTTGCATATATGAGAGGAAGGACTCTCGACAATGCATTTATAATACTCGACGAAGCCCAGAACACTACGCCTGAGCAGATGAAGATGTTCCTCACGAGACTTGGATATGGTTCAAAAGCGGTTGTTACAGGAGATATAACCCAGATAGACCTTCCGAATAACAAGAAGAGCGGACTAAAGATAGCCTTCGAGGTACTCGATGGAATTCAGGGCATAGGGATAAGCGTTCTTGACGAAAAAGACGTGGTAAGACATGAACTGGTTCAGAAAATAATAAAGGCATATGAAAAGTATGAAAAAAAGGAAAATTACAAGCTTGAAAAAGTCAAAGAAGATTCCCAAAGAAATCGAAGAAAGAACTAAAGCTGTTTTTGCTTAATCGAAAAGGAGACCGTCAGGATGATCGAGCTAAATTATGATCTGGGAGAATATGCAGAGGATATTTCAGATGAAATAATTCAAAAAATCAGACATATAATATCAGAGGCACTTGAAATACATGGACTTAGTGGAAGCTATGAAGTATCGCTGTCATTTGTAGACGATGAAGAAATCAGGGAGATAAATTGCCAGTACAGGAAGAAGGACACCAAGACGGATGTGCTTTCATTCCCAATGTTCACCAGGGAAGAAATAGATACCATGACAAATTCACAGGCACAAGCGCTGTCAGCAGCGCCGGAACTTCTCGGTGACATTATCATATCTGTGCCAACAGCAAAAACACAGGCGATTGATTACAATCATTCTTTTACAAGAGAAGTGTGTTTTCTCGCCTGCCACTCAATACTTCACCTGCTTGGCTATGATCATGAGAATTCAGAAGAAACTGCAGTCATGCAGGATATGGAGAGACAGATACTTGGAAAAGCAGGGATAACCAGGGAGCATGATCATGAAGGAAACTAATGATGAGTTAAAGGCCAGGCTAAGGGCCGAATATGAAAAAGACCTTGAGATAAAAAGCAATCTCAGCAGAAAATATGACGATAAAAATCCAAGAAAGATAAGCATGATAAAAAGCTTCAATTATGCAGTCGAAGGGATAATATATTCGCTGATGTCTCAGCGAAACATGAGGGTTCATTATGTTTTTGCTGTTGCAATCCTGTTTGCGTCCCTTTTTTTTGAGCTCACCAGGATAGAGATAGCAATACTGTTTATATCCATTATCTTCGTGGTTGTTTCTGAGATGATAAACACTGCTGTAGAGAGTGCTGTCGATCTCACGACTACAGAATATTCACCTCTGGCAAAGATAGCAAAGGACGTTGCAGCGGGAGCGGTGCTTATTGCGGCGCTTAATGCAGTAGCAACCGGATATCTGATTTTCTTTGACAAGTTGAATCCAATTACGATATCGGTGCTCACAAAGATGCGCAGGCAGGGAATACATGTAACTTTCGTAGGGATAATACTGATATTGATACTGGTTATAGGAATAAAGACATATGCAAAATCCGGGACTGCGTTTCAGGGCGGAATTGTAAGCGGCCATGCAGCGCTTGGGTTCGGTATGGCTACTTCAATATCGCTCCTCTCTGAAGATCCTCTTATTGCGACACTGTCATTTCTTATGGCGGCGCTTGTCGGCCAGTCCAGGATAGAAGGAAAGATACACTCCCTTCATGAAGTTGTCCTTGGGGCAATAACAGGCATAACGGTGATAATTTTTATGTTCAAGCTTTTCAAGATTTAAAAATCGAAAGGATAATATGATAAATAATAAATTCAAATCAGGCTTTGTAAGCATAATAGGCAGGCCTAATGTAGGAAAATCAACACTTATAAACCAGCTCGTAGGCGAAAAGATAGCAATCATGAGCGATAAGCCCCAGACTACAAGAAATCAGATAAAAGCAATTTACAATGACGATGAAGCTCAGATTGTTTTTGTAGATACGCCGGGAATGCAGGATCCAAGGAATAAGCTGGGAAGATATATGCTCAAGTCATCCGAAGAATCCATGAAGGGCATGGATATAATACTTTATGTAGTAGATGAATCAGACTTCATAGGCAAATCCGACTCTAAGATAATAGAGAAGCTCAGGTCAAGAAGAGATACAAAGCTTCTTATAATCAATAAGGTTGACAAGATCAACAATGAGAAGCTCATGAAGATAGTACAGATGTACAGCGAGCTTAATCTCTTTGACGAAATAATACCTGTTTCTGCCCTGAAGGGAACAAACAGCGGCAAAATAATTGAAGTCTTGAAAAAGTATCTGACATACGGACCAAAGTTCTTTCCCGAGGATATGATAACTGACCAGCCAGAGAGAGTTCTTGTATCAGAAATAATAAGAGAAAAGATACTTCACTATACAGACGAGGAAATACCTCATGGCACAATGGTTCGAATAGAATCTATGAAAAAGAGAACAGATAAGGATATCATAGATATCTCGGCAGTAATATACTGTGAAAGAGAAAACCATAAAAGCATCATAATAGGAAAAGGCGGCAGGAAGATCAAGGGAATTGGAAGCGCCGCAAGAAAAGAACTTGAGGAGAAGCTTGGAATAAAAGTGAATCTTGAGCTTTGGGTCAAACCAAAGGAAAACTGGAGAGACAATGAGAATTATATAAAGGGCTTCGGATTTAACGAAAAAGAACTGTAAACCAATTGTTGAATATGAAATTTAGATGGTGAGCTATGATCATACAAACGGAAGCTATAGTTATAAGAAGCACCAAATATTCTGATTCAGACTGCATACTGACGCTGTTCACGAGAAAGATGGGAAAGCTGGGAGTTTACTCCAAAAATGCCAGGCTGATGAAGAGCCCGCTCATGAGCGGTTCACAGATTTTCGCATATTCCAATGTGACCATAAATACCCGAGATGGAAAATACAGGCTTTCGAATGCCGATCTAATATCGAATTTCTACAAAATCGCAGGCAGCGTAGAAAAGACCTATCTTGGTTATTATATGCTCGAGCTGGTTGAAAAGCTCAGTATGGAAGACCAGAGCAATATAAGACTGTTTCAGCTTCTTGCAGACTCGCTGTATGAGCTTGAAAAGAATGACAATATCATCTTGCTTAAGACGGTTTTTGAACTCAAGCTTCTTGATTATTCCGGATTCAGGCCAAATGCATCAAGATGCATCGTCTGCGGAGACAGCAGCAGTCTGGGCAACTACTTTGCACCACAGGAAGGTGGAAGAGTCTGCATCAGCTGCATGGGCCAGGTAAATATCAAATACAGGTACGACTCTACCACATTCAGGCTAATAGAGTATATACAGAACAATCACATATCCAGGGTACTCGAAGCGAAGATATCGCGCCAGATAATCGAGGAGCTGAGCGGGCTGCTTGATTATTATATCAAATTCCATCTTTCTGAAATAAGGCTCAAAACAAGGGAATATCTTATACTTGATTAAAGTACATTACAGGGAGCAGATTAATGATAAAGACAGATTACCACATGCATACTTGCTACTCGTTTGATTCAAACGAGAAAATGGAAGACATAGTAAAGCAATCCATTGAAATAGGACTTACAGAAATAGTATTCACGGATCACCTCGAGACGATTGAGCCGGGAACTGGCATAGACAGCATCATCGACT
Organism: Clostridia bacterium; assembly: GCA_009929415.1. Classification (GTDB taxonomy): domain Bacteria; phylum Bacillota; class Clostridia; order Peptostreptococcales; family Filifactoraceae; genus Proteocatella. The sequence continues at coordinate 3,915 of SAAM01000175.1, forward strand.
ATGATGAGTATATAAGGGAAATAGAAGATCTCAGGCACAGATACGGAAAAGATATAAATATAATGCTTGGAGCAGAGATAAATCTCGAGCCGTCAATAGAAAAAGAGACAAATGAATATCTCAGCAGGTATCCATTTGATTTCATAATCGGATCTCTGCATGCATCAGATTTTACTGATTTTGCAATGTCTGACATAAGCAGGGG
>SAAM01000014.1 GCA_009929415.1 Clostridia bacterium
ACCATTGAAGCTGAAGTAGCCTGCCATCCTACTAAGTAACCAAGTCCCATAAGAATCATTCCTACTGGAACGAGATATCTTGCCCCTATGTAACGGTCTGATACATAAGCTCCGATGATTGGTGCAAGATAAGTGAATGCAACAAGGTTTGCTGACATTTTAGCTGCATCAGCAGGCGTAAGACCTAGTCCTCCGTCAATAATGCTTGCAACTACGAATACTGAGATTAGCCATTTAGCTGAATAGAATGCAAATCTTTCGAATGTGAAAGAAAGAGCGCATACATAAAAACCAAACGGTCTTTTTTTGTTTACAGTTTCCAATTTGTTTTTCCTCCTGAAATAATTTTTGTATTTTTAAAAGCGGCTGCATTCGTCGTTAGAAGAATGCAGACACTTCAAATACCATTATAATGGTAGTTTACGGCTGATAAGATTTTTATTAGATCTCTCTAGTGTATACCTTGAGCCAGTCTTTTTCTTCTTCGGTGAGATATGGTGATATTTTTTCAAATACCTGTTTGTGATAATTGTTGAGATAAGCTCTTTCGTCTTTGTTGAGCTCAGAGGGCTCTATTGCATCAAGATCTATTGGTATGAATGTTACTACTTCAAAATTCATAAACTGTCCAAATTCGTTCTTCTCTGCATTTTTGAATATAAGCTCGTTCTCTATTCTGATACCATGTGAATTTTCGATATATATTCCTGGCTCGTTCGTTATTACCATTCCTGGCTCCATTACAGCCGTCTCATTTTTTGATGGTACTATCTGCCATCTGAATCCGCTTGGTCCTTCATGTATGTTCAGAAGGTATCCCACGCCGTGACCTGTACCGCACTTATAGTCGATTCCAAGCTGCCATATAGGCTGTCTAGCAAGAACGTCGAGGTTGTAGCCTCTTACTCCATAAAGGAATTTTGCCATTGAAAGGTTGATCATACCTCTTACTACAGCAGTGAAGTGAACCTTAAGCTCATTGCTGATCTCTCCAAGTGCAAGCGTTCTTGTTATGTCAGTAGTTCCTTCATAGTAGTTTCCGCCTGTATCAGTAAGGTAAAGATGCTCAGGCTTGAGTGCATAGTTGCTTTCCTCGGTAGCGCTGTAGTGCATCATAGCTGCATGCTCTTTGTATGCAGAGATAGGGGCAAAGCTTGGTCCTATGAAACCTTCCTGCTGAGCTCTGAACTCCTCGAGCTTGTCAGATGCGGAAATCTCAGTTATTTCTATCTTGCCTATGTTCTGCTTAAGCCAGTACATGAACTTAACGAAGGCTATGCCATCTTTGATATGGCTTTTTCTTACGTTTTCAAGCTCAATTTCATTTTTTATGGCCTTGAACATTATAGTAGGGTTATCTTTTTCTATTACCTTTACTTCTGATGGTATGTTGTTGAATATCGCATAGTTTATCTTCTTAGGATCTACCATCACTGCCTGATCCTTTTCTATTGTCTTGATGAACTCATACACGTCATTGTAAGGGTGGATTACTACATTTTCCTTTGCAAACTCAGCCATTATATCTGCGCCGAGCTTATTTTCGTCGATGAAAAGATGGACACTGTCAAGTGTTATCACTGAATATGAAAGCACTAGCGGTGAATAAGCCACATCATCACCTCTGATGTTCAGAAGCCATGCTATATCATCAAGGCTTGTTATTATATGACAGGCAGCTCCAGCTTCTGTCATTTTTTCTCTTACTCTTGCAAGTTTTGAAGAAAAGCTCTCGCCAGAGTATTTTACGTCAAGCAGAAAAGCAGGCTTTTCAGACATTGCAGGTCTGTCAGTCCAGAACTGATCGACAAGATCAAGATCATATACTATGCTGATGTTTTTTTCTGAAAGCTTTTTCTCAAGTGAGATACCTTCTTCGGCAGCTATAACTCTTCCGTCAAATCCAAGCTTTCCTCCTGATGGAATGCTGTCAGAAAGGAACTCTTCGGTCGTAGGAACTCCAGGCTCACCCATCTTGAAAAGCCTTATTCCAGAACCCTCCAGCTGGTGGTCAGCCTGTATGAAATATCTTCCGTCTGTCCAGAGGCCGGCATCGTCTTTTGTAATCACTACTGTACCAGCAGAACCTGTAAATCCGGATATGTATGCTCTTGTCTTAAAATACTCTCCGACATACTCACTCTGATGATTGTCAGCAGATGGTATTATGTATGCATCTATGCTGTTTTCAGCCATAAGCTGTCTTAGTTTTGAAACTCTTTCAAGAATGTTCATAATTAAAACCTCCCTTTGTTATATTCATATAGCAATAATATCACAAAATGTTTTTGCTTACAATACAAAATGACAAAAAATCGTTATAATATTATTAAAATAATGAAAAATAGTAATATATTCCCCATTTATTTTCATTTTGTGAAATCGATTCACGGTAAAATAAAAATTAAACAAATCTTTTGATTATTCAAAAAGGCTGAAAATACGGATTATTACAAATTGTGACTGTTGTATTGTGGCTTTATTCACCTGAATATTAAATTCGAACAATGATAGGTGTATTGAGTATTGATGAAATACACAGAAAGAATAATATGGATACAGATGAATCTTTTTGCAGAAAATTCAAAATCATAAAAGAAATTCCGGGTTTTGTGGCTGCTTTCTATCGAGTTAAATCAGGAGAATCAGGTGTGCAGAGGTGAAAATAATCATTGTTCGTTATTTATATAACAAAAAAGGCGCATATGAAAATATAGTGTAATTTCTTATGTTTTATGATATAATCTTAAGGAAATACATTTGATGTGAAAGCGGGAAAAAATGAGAAGGCATAAACTTCTGAAATATGGTTGTTTATCGAATAAAAATGGATATACAATGATAGAAGTTTTAGTATCGCTGATGCTTGCTTCCTTTATAATTGTTGCATCGTTCAGTCTGTTTTCGCAGATGATGCACAGATATAATGAGTCTGTGGCTGAAAAGGAGCTCGTTGAATCGGCAGATTATCTTGAGCAGGTAATAAAGCGGGAATTTTCGAGAGCGTCAGGAGTACTTGATTATCTGGACCCTCAGGGTGCTGAACATTATGAGATAGGCAGCGAGCCTGCTGAGTTCATCTGTATATCCCTCAAAAGAACGAGGTTTACGCTTTATCAGAGCGGTTATGCAGAGGCTTTTCTGATTGACGGAAAATACAGGAGCTCACTAAGAAAGCCGGTATACATTTCAAAAGAACCAGGTACCAGCAAGAGCTCAAAGAACTATAGAGATCTTTCTATATTTGAAGTGGGAAATCATGTCAGCAGCATGAGTATATCTAGGATTGACGAGAGCAAGTACATAATCTGGCTGGAGCTTGAATATCAGGATACAGAAGTAACATACAGCAAAAATTTCATTGCAGAGCTTCAGATCGCATAAATAAGGATATTGTATATGGTCGATTTTCTTGACAATATATTTCTATTGAATATATAATGATTATTACTGGCGAAACATGGAATTTTATGGCGTCTGGTTATAATTAAACGAAATTTTATAAAAAATTATTGGAGGATTAGTTAATGATTTCAGCAGGAGATTTTAGAAAAGGTGTAACTTTTGAAATGGATGGGCAGCCATTCCTTATTATTGATTTCCAACATGTTAAACCAGGTAAAGGTGCAGCCTTTGTAAGAACAAAATACAAGAATCTTAAATCAGGGGTATTGAGAGAAGAAACTTTCAACCCGAATGATAAATTCCCTAAGGCTGTAATAGAGACTAAAGAGATGCAGTATCTTTACAGTGATGGAGAGCTTTACTACTTTATGGATAATGAATCATTTGAGCAGATACCGCTTAACTATGATCAGGTAGAAGATGCAATAAAATGGCTTAAGGAAAACGACAGCGCTACTATAAGATTCTATCAGGGATCTGCATTCCAGGTAGAGGCGCCAAACTTCGTAGAGCTTGAAGTTGTAGAGTGCGAGCCTGGAGTAAAGGGCGACACTACTACAAACGTTACAAAAGCTGCTACAATGGAAACAGGAGCTATTGTTCAGGTTCCTCTGTTTGTAAACCAGGGGGACAAAATCAGAATTGATACAAGATCAGGCGATTACATGTCAAGAGTGTAGGAGCCTATAATATATACTTGTATAAGGAGGGCATGACCATGGAATATTTATATGAGAGAGTTGCTTATTTAAGAGGACTTTGCGAGGGACTTGGGATTTCCGAGGAAACCAAAGAAGGCCGCGTGCTTGAAGAGATTGTTGAAATACTTGGAGAGTTCGCAGATGCTATCGTTGAATTATCTGATAAGCAGGAAGAACTGGAAGAGTATACCGAGTTGATCGACGAGGATCTGTCAGATCTTGAAGATGATTTCTATGATGAATCAGATGAAGATGACGAAGATGACGACGATATGGGTTATGTAGAAGTTACGTGTCCGCACTGTGGTGAAGAAATCGAGATCGATGAAGATTTACTTTATGACGAAGAGTCAGACATACTTTGTCCCTGCTGTGATCAGGTAATAATTAATGCCTGTGATGATGAGGACTTCGAAGAAGAAGAAATAGAAGAAGAATAAGAATTACCCACATCAAAAGGCTGCATTTATTGCAGCCTTTTGGTGTAAAACAAAAAAAGGAAGGAGGTAAACATGAAAAAACTCAATGAGCTGCAAAGCAGGATAGGATATGATTTCAATGATATAGAGCTCCTCAAGACGGCACTTACTCATACATCCTATGCAAATGAGCATAAGCGAAGGATGATAAAGCATAATGAAAGGCTTGAGTTCCTTGGAGACAGCGTGCTGAGCCTCATAATAACAACATATCTTTTCAAGAACCTTTCAAGTATAACAGAAGGAGAGCTTTCAAGGATAAGATCCACTATCGTATGTGAGAATTCACTCAAAATGAGCGGCGATCAGTTTGACCTCAGCCACTATATCTATATGGGAAAAGGCGAGGAACAGACAGGAGGAAGAAACCGAAGCTCGATAGTATCTGATGCGATGGAGGCCCTTATAGCATCCATATACCTGGATTCAGGCTATGAAAGTGCAGAAAGATTCGTGCTGAGCCAGATGAAAGACATTATAGACAAAGCGATAGAGGGCAAGCTCTTTAAGGATTACAAGACCCAGTATCAGGAAATGATACAGAAAAAATCGAATTCAAAGATAGAATATGTGGTAATAAGCGAGGAAGGACCGGATCATCAGAAGACATTTACGGTAGGCCTTATGCTTAATGACAGAAATGTTTCCACAGGAGAGGGGAGGAGCAAGAAAGCGGCAGAACAGAAAGCTGCGGAAATTGCTCTTGAAAAGATTAATGAGCATTAAGAAAACCATACCAGTATTTGTTCCTCACAGCGGATGCCCGAATGACTGCATCTTCTGCAACCAGAAGAGGATAACCGGGGTTACGTCCACTGTAGGACCTGAAGAAGCGGAATCAGTTATCAGGGAAGCCCTAAGTACCATCGACGAGAATATGGACATTGAGATTGCTTTCTTTGGAGGAAGCTTTACCGCAATTGAAAAAGAGAGGCAGATAGAGCTTCTCAGCGTCGCGAACAGATACAGGGAAACGCACAGCATAAAGGACATCAGAATATCTACGAGGCCTGATGCCATTGATGAGGATGTTCTCAGCCTTCTCAAAGCCTTTAATGTAACTATCATCGAGCTTGGGGTTCAGTCTCTTGACGAAAATGTCCTTATGCAGAGCAACAGAGGGCATGACAGCGCATGCGTATACAGATCATCGGAGCTTATTTTAAAAAATGGATTTAAACTGGGATTACAGATGATGCTTGGATTGCCTGGAGATTCTGCTGAAAAAGTAATGTACACAGCAGACGAATTCATCAGGATAGCCCCTCATTTTGTTAGAATATATCCGGTCCTTGTAATAAAAGACACAGGGCTTGAATCACTTTTTAAGAGTAAGGTTTATCAGCCGTGGAGCGTCGAAAAGACGGTTGAGGTATGCAAGGACATCTTCATGAAATTTGCAAAAAACAACATAAAAGTAATAAGGATGGGACTTCAGACAACTGATGACATAATGCTTGGCAAAGACGTAGTTGCAGGACCTTTTCACCCCGCAATCGGAGAGCTCATCTATTCGAGAGTATACAGAGACCTGATTGAAAAAATGCTGACGGAGACAGGCATTGATGAGCTCAAGGGAAAAACTGTCGATATAGAGGCCCCTGGCAATCAGATATCCAAGATTTCAGGAAACAGGAAATCAAACAAGGAGTATTTTAAAGAAAAATATGATATCAGGCTCAAAATAGTTGCGTCGCAGGGGGACAAAGTCCTCAGGATAGGAAATATGAAAGAAGATATTTCATTTTTAGCTTAAGAAGAGGTAAACGTGAGACTTAAATCGATAGAGTTGAAAGGCTTTAAATCCTTTTATCATAAGACAAAAATTGAGTTTCCAGATGGAATAATAAGCATAGTCGGCCCAAATGGAAGCGGAAAGAGCAATATTCTCGATGCCTTCAGATGGGTGCTGGGAGAACAGAGCGCCAGAAATCTCCGCGGAGAAAAGATGGAAGACGTCATATTCTCTGGAACAAAGCTTCACAATCAGGCAAATTTCTGCGAAATAGAGATACTCTTTGACAACAGCGACTGTGTCCTGGATATTGAGTTCACAGAGGTAAGCATAAAGAGAAAAGCTTACAGGACCGGAGAAAGCGCCTATTATCTTAATGGAAAGCAGTGCAGGCTGAGGGACATTAAGGAGCTGCTTCTGGATTCGGGAATAGGCAAAGAAGGGTATTCAGTAATATCCCAGGGAAAGATAGATGAAATAGTCAACGCAACCTCTGTTCAGAGAAGAAAGATTCTTGAAGAGGCGAGTGGAATAGCGAAATTCAGATTCAAGAAGGAAGACAGCGAGAAAAAACTGGAAAACACAAGAAACAACATGGAAAGGCTCAATGACATATTTATTGAAATAGAAAGACAGATAGAGCCGCTGCAGAGGCAGAATGAAAAAGCGCTTAAATTCCTTGAGCTGAGAGAAGAACTTAAAATATCTGAAATAAACAGCCTTCTTCATGAATATGATTCAGTGAGCGGAGGCTATTCGCATGACCGGGAGATATATGAAAGGGTTTCATTCGAGCTTGAGCAGATTGAAAAAGAGCTTGCTGACAAAAAGGCGGACCTGGAAAGATATGAAGAGCTGAAGAAGAAGAATCAGGAGCTTACCTCAGAACTTGACGCTAACAGATCAAGGCTCACACTGGAGAAGAATTCAATAGAGAATGAGATAGAAAGAAACAACGAAAAGATCCTTTCGAGGCAGAACCAGAGAGACAAGATAAAGAATATAGTAAAATCCATAGATGAAAAAATATCAGAGCTCAATCTGGAAATTGAAAAATCGCAGCTTGAACATGATGAGATAATGAAACGGGCTCTGGATCTGAAAAAAGAAATCAATGAGAAGCAGGAAGCAAGAAATTCTGCAAGGGCAGACATAGACATCAGGCAGGATAAATACAGGTCGCTTGCTGATGACAGGCAGAGGCTGCTCGAGGAAAAAAACAAAAAGGAACTCAGGATCCAGTTCATAGATGAGAGTGTGGAGTTTGAGAATAAGAGAATTCTTGAAAATATTACTCTGATAAAAAAACTGGAATCAGACATCATGGAAATTGATTCAGAAATAGAAGATGTCAGGAGCAGAAAAGCCGGGACTGAGGGTGAAATTGAAAACCTTAGAAAAAAAGAAGCTGAGCTTGAGCTTGAAGTGAAAAGACTCGATGATTCCAGAAAAAAAGAAGAACAGATCCTGCAGGAGATATCTCAGGAAATAAGAGAGATAAAAGTAAAGCAGAACATGTATATATCCATGGAGAACGACATGGAGGGAATAAATCGAAGCGTAAAGACTGTACTTGAAAACAGAAATCTTAATGGTATTGTAGACATCGTTGCCAATCTTATAAGAACAGACAAGAAGTATGAAAAGGCAGTGGAGACGGCTCTTGGAGGAGCTCTTCAGAATATCGTTACTACAGACAGCGTTTCAGCCAAAAAAGCAGTCGAATACCTGAAGGCTTCAAAATCAGGGAGGGCGACATTCCTTCCCATGGACACCGTAAGTGGTTCGGCAATCTCTGTGGAGGGCTCAAAAACAGCGTCTTCTGTGGTGCAAAGCCAGCCGCAGTACCGGGGCATAATAGAGTCGCTGCTGGGAAGGACGCTTATAGTAGAAAGCATGGACGAGGCGATACATCTTTCCAGAAAGCTTGGCTACAGGTACAGGATAGTAACTGTTGACGGAGAGATATTTAATCAGGGCGGATCGATAACGGGTGGACATTATTACAAGCAGAGCAACATTCTTGGAAGGAAAAGACTCATAGAAGAATTTTCTGAAAAGGCAGAAGCGCTCAAAGCTAATTACAGCATTGTTCAGGAAAAACTTAAAAATGTTTCTGAGAAAAAGCGCTGTCAGGAAGAATATCTCAGGAGTCTATCCTCTGAAATACAGGAAAAGCTGTCACTGCTTGAAAAAATCAGTTTTGATCTCAATGACAGAGAAAACAACCGTAAGTATATAAAAAGCAATATAGGCAGCATGCTGTCTGAAAGAGAATCCAAAAAAGCACTCGAAAAGGAACAACTGATAAGCAGGAGAATTCTTGAAAAAGAAATGGCGGATATAGCAGTCGCTATATCACAAACTGAAAAGATAATTTCAGATATACAGAGAGATCAGAAAACTGAGCAGGACAATCAGGAGTCCTTCCAGAGTAAGATTTCAGACCTCAAGATAGAGCTTTCCGCCAAAGAAAACAGAATGGAAGGAATAGCTGGCGAGCAGAAGCGGATAGCAGAGATAAAGGCGAATTATGAGTTTCAGAAGGAAGAGAATCACAAGGAGCTGAGGCTGATAATGTCAGAGATCGCAGAGGCGGAAAAGCGGCTTTCAGAATGCATCACAGACCTTCAGCTCAACCAGATAGAGCTCGACGAGATAGTAATAGAATATGAAAACACAGTAACAGAGCTCAGAAAGTCAGAAAAGCTGTTTGATGAAGTAATCAGATTCCAGAAAGCGGCAGAAGAAAAGCTGATGAAAAAGCTTCAGGAAAAATACAGGCTTGAGAACCGGATCGAAAAAGTAGATGTGATAACTGAAAATGTAAAATCCAGAATGCATGAAGAGTATCAGCTTAGCATCGAAGAATCGAGAAAATATAAGTCAGAGGACTGCGACTTCTCCAAAGAGAAGATAAGCTCGCTGAAAGAGCAGATCTTGCTTCTTGGGAACATAAACCTGGATGCCATAGAAGATTACAGAGTGCTGAGCGAACGATATGAGCTATACAAAGATCAGATATCAGATCTCAGGCAGTCAGTCGATGTGCTTGAAAAAATCATAGCGGATCTTGAGAAAGACATGGCAAGAGAGTTCAGAGCCAATTTTGACAGCATAAATGGAACCTTTGGCAAGGTGTTCTCGCAGCTATTCGGAGGAGGAGAAGGGAAGCTTATACTGTCAAACCCTTCTGATGTGCTCAATTCGGAAATAGAGATAATGGCACAGCCTGATGGGAAAAAGCTGAGGACCACATCAGTGATGTCGGGCGGAGAAAAATCGCTCATGGCCATAGCCCTTCTTTTCTCAATACTTATGACCAAACCGGCACCGTTTTGCATACTTGATGAAATAGATGCCGCACTCGATGACTCCAACATATCCAGATTCAATGCATTTCTGGAAAAGCTCTCGCAGGATATACAGTTTGTTACCATAACCCACAGAAGAGGGACCATGGAGACATCTGATTATATTTATGGAGTCACGATGCAGGACAAGGGAGTCTCAAAAGTTGTCAGCCTGAAATTTGAAGAGGCTACGGATTTTATTGAGCAGTAATGATTAAAAAAGCGTTTGAAAGGAAATGATATGTTAAAAAAATTATTTGGATTTGGGAAGAAAAAAGATAAAGAGATCGATGAAAATATCAAAGAAGACCAGCAGGTTGAGACTCAGGAAGCTCAGGCAGAGCCAGTGGCAGAAGAAATCCCTGAGCTTGAAGAGGAGCTGGAAGAAGCAGCAGATTCGGCCGGGGAGCTGCAGGCTGAAGCGGAAGTAGAAGTAGCTGAGGAGCTGCAGTCAGCATCAGCTGAGGAAGCAGCCGAACCAGAAGCGCAGATGGAGCCTCAGGCAGCTGAGCCTGAAGCTCCTGCAAAAGGTTTCTTTGCAAGACTCAAAGAAGGCCTCTCAAAAACAACTCAGAGCTTTACCTCAAAGCTGGACAATCTGTTCAAAGGATATAAGACTATCGATGAAGATATCTATGAAGAGCTTGAGGAAATACTCATAACCGCTGATGTGGGATTTGAGACAACTATGAGGATAACCGAAGAGCTAAGGAAAAGAGAGAGAGAGAACAAGATAGAGGAAGTAGAAAAGCTTCAGGAAGAGCTGGAAGATATAATAGAAGGCATACTCGTGGTAAAGGACGAATACAGCGAGGCGCAGGCAGGCTCTGAAGAGACTGCAAAAGTATCAGCAAAAAAACCGAGGATAATGGTCGTTGTGGGAGTAAACGGAGTGGGAAAGACCACGAGCATAGGAAAACTGGCATCTCAGCTTAAAAACGAAGGAAACAGCGTTATGCTTGCGGCGGCGGATACCTTCAGGGCCGCAGCTTCAGAGCAGCTTACCATATGGGCTCAGAGAGCGGATGTACCAATAGTGAAGCATGGAGAGGGGGCTGATCCTTCAGCTGTCATATTCGATGCCATCAAATCAGCTAAGGCGAACAATGCAGACGTGCTTATCTGCGATACGGCAGGAAGGCTTCATAACAAGGCCAACCTTATGAATGAGCTTGCAAAGATATTCAAGATAATCAGCAGGGAATATCCTGAGGCCGAAAAAGAAGTATTACTTGTGATAGATGCGACCACCGGTCAGAACGCAATAAATCAGGCTAAGGTATTCAAGGAGGCAGCGCCGCTCACCGGCCTTATCCTCACAAAGCTCGATGGTACGGCAAAGGGTGGGGTCGTGCTTGGGATAATCTCAGAGCTGTCGCTTCCTATAAAATATATAGGAGTCGGCGAAAAGATAGACGATCTTCAGAAGTTTGATGCCAGATCTTTCGCAAGAGCGCTGTTTGGAAAAAATTTACAGTGATATAAAGTAAAAATACTTGACAAACAGTCCAGAATGTAATAATATAATCTCTGTAAAGTAGATGTGCTTTACAGAGAGGACTGGAAAAATGGAGATCGATAAGTTTGTTCATCTGAATAAATTGTTCATTTTATACAAAAATCTTTTAACAGAAAAACAATCGACAATACTGGAGTACTATTTTGGAGAAGATCTTTCTCTCGGAGAAATCAGCGATGAGATGAGCGTTTCCAGGCAGGCGGTATTTGATACTATAAAAAGATGCGAAGGAATACTGTTTGATTATGAAAGCAAGCTCGGGCTTTTCCGCAAGGAAACTGAGGAAAACCAGAAGCTGGAAAAAATCATGAGTATCCTGGATGAAATAAGTAAGGATTACAATCTTAAAGATGACAGAATAGATGTCATCAGGGATATTTGCAAGGAGCTATCAGAATGATATTTGAAAATCTGTCAGACAAACTCCAGAATGCCTTTAAAGGTCTTAAAAGCAGAGGAAAGCTCAGCGAAAAAGATATAGATCTGGCAATGAGGGAAGTCAAGCTGGCTTTGCTTGAAGCAGACGTTAACTTTAAAGTAGTAAAAGACTTCATAAAGCAGATAAAAGAAAGATCCATGGGAGCAGAGGTTACAGAAAGCCTCACGCCAGGACAGCAAGTAATTAAAATAGTGAATGAAGAGCTGACGGCGCTCATGGGTGGAGTTGAAAGCAAGATAACATTTGCGAGCAATCCTCCGACTGTAATAATGCTTGTCGGACTTCAGGGAGCTGGAAAGACCACTACGGTAGCAAAGCTTGGAAAGATGCTAAAAAAACAGGGTAAGATGCCAATGGCAGTAGCTTGTGACGTTTACAGACCGGCAGCTATAAAGCAGCTGAAGGTAGTTGGTGAGCAGGCCGGGATTTCGGTCTATGCCGATGAAGAAAGCAAGAACCCGGTAGAGATAGCAAAAAAAGCCGTAGAAAAAGCCAAAGTCCTTGGAAACGACGTAGTTCTTATAGATACAGCGGGACGTCTTCATATAGACGAAGTCCTCATGCAGGAGCTTAAGGATGTAAAATCAAGCGTAATGCCGCAGGAAATACTACTCGTGGTAGACTCCATGACAGGACAGGATGCAGTAAATGTAGCTCAGAGCTTCAACGAAGCGCTTGGAATAGATGGAGTAATCCTTACCAAGCTGGATGGAGATACAAGAGGAGGGGCAGCCCTTTCCATAAAATCAATTACCCAGAAGCCTATAAAATTTGCGGCTGTAGGAGAAAAGCTCGACGACCTTGAGCAGTTCCATCCTGACAGGATGGCATCGAGAATCCTCGGAATGGGCGATGTTCTGAGCCTTATCGAAAAAGCGCAGGGCGCATTTGACGAAAAGCAGGCAAAAGAATTAGAAGAAAAAATAAAGAAACAGGAATTCGACTTCAATGACTTCCTTGATCAGATGCAGCAGATAAAGAAGATGGGATCAATAAAGAGCCTTCTTCAGATGATGCCAGGCATGCCAAAAGAACTCAAGGATATGGATATAGATGAAGGACAGTTTGACAGGATTCAGGCGATAATCTTCTCGATGACGAAGGAAGAGCGTGAGAAACCATCTATAATCAATGTCAGAAGAAGGCAGAGAATCGCAAAAGGCTGCGGTCAGGATATAAAAGAAGTCAACAGGCTCATAAAGCAGTTTGAAGAGAGCAAGAAGATGATGAAGCAGATGACCAAGATGAGCAAGGGCGGGAAAAAAGGCAGAAGAGGACAGGGTCAGTTTCAGATGCCGATGAACCCGGGAAAAATGAAGTTTCCTTTTTAACGAAGGTTACAATAAATGATAAATAATTTAAGGAGGTGAAACAAATGGTAAAAATAAGACTAAAGAGAATGGGTGCTAACAAAAAACCTTTTTATAGAATAGTAGTTGCAGACTCTCGTTCACCAAGAGATGGTAGATTCATCGAAGAAATAGGTTACTACAATCCAGTATCTACACCAAAAGTTGTAAACATCAACGAGGAAAAAGCTGTTAAATGGTTAAACAACGGAGCTCAACCAACTGAGACTGTAAAGAATTTATTCAAAAGCAATGGTGTATTAGAGAAGTTTGAAGCTTCTAAGAAATAGTTTGAACTATAATTACCATTTCTCTTAGGAGGAAAAGCATGGGAGAATTAGTAGCAGTAATAGCAAAAGCACTTGTTGACTATCCCGAACAGGTAACTGTTTCAGAGACCATTGGACAGGAATCTACAATCGTAGAACTCAGAGTGGCAGAAGAGGATATGGGAAAGATTATAGGAAAACAAGGAAAAATTGCCAAAGCTATAAGATCTGTTGTAAAAGCAGCAGCGAATAAGGAAAACAAAAGAGTTATTGTAGAAATCGTGCAGTAGTATAGAGACCTAGAGACTTGAAGAAAGTCATCTAGGTTTTTGTATATAAACCAGACGCCGTAGACTGGGAGTTTATTATGATAGTAACTAAGATAAAAAGAAACAGGCTCAATTATGATGTCTATATAGACGAAGAGCTCGCATTCACTCTGACGGATGAAGGGCTTTATAAATCCAGGCTCAAAACCGGAGTGGAGATTGAGCAGACGGAGCATCTGAACGAAATCATAAGAGAAGATGAGGTCAAGAGGTGCAAGAACAGAGCTCTAAGGATAATCACGGATTCTCCAAAATCAGCATCAAAGGTAGCTGAAAAACTGAAAAAAGAGAATTTCAGCGATTTTGCAGTCAGCCATGCACTTGATTTTCTTGGGGAATACAGCTTCATAGACGATCAGAGGCTGGCTGAGAACATAACGAAAAAAGCCGTGAGGGCAAACAGCTCTGTAAGGCAGATAAAAAACAGTCTGTACAAAAAAGGCATAAAGAAGGAAGATATAGAAAAAGCTGTTTCTGAGGTTGACTCTGACCAGGAAGAAGAAAATGCCATAAAAGTCGCAATCAAAAAATACAATACCCTTAAGGGCAAGAGCGATGAAGAAGTACTCAGAAAAGTATATTATACATTAAGCTACAAAGGGTTTTCATACAGCGCCTGTGACAAGGCTATGAACAAGATAAAGAGCATGCTCAGAAATTATGAGGATTAATTAATCAGATATAAAAGAAGGTGAGAGACATGAAGAAACACAGAATTGGCCAGATAGTAAATACCCATGGGTTAAAGGGCGATATGAAGGTATACCCGTTCACGGATTATCCGGAGCGATTTGAAGAAGTTGAATATTTGTATATGGAAAATCAGGGAGATAAGAAGTATTTAATCGAAAATGTAAGATATCAGAGAAACATGGTGCTTCTAAAGCTGAAAGGGATAGACACGATCGAGGAGGCGGAAAGCCTCAGAGATATAAACCTGTATATAGATGACAGCAACCTCAGAGAGCTCGACGAAGACGAACACATGATATCTGATCTCATAGGTCTGAATGTATATCTCGAAGATCTTACTCCTGTAGGGACCATAGTAAATGTGCTCAAGTATACCGCAAATGATGTATATGTGATAAGGGGCATGGAGGATCAGGAATATCTCATACCGGCATTAAAGCAGTTTGTGCCTGTGGTTGACATAGAAAACAGCAAGGTCATCATTACTCCTATAAAAGGGATGATCGACTGATGAGATACCATATAATGACGCTTTTTCCTGAATTTATCGACTCATCTACGCAGCACAGCATAATAAAAAGGGCGATGGACAAAGGAATAATAAGCATCAATAGCTATAATATCAGGGATTTTTCGCTGAGCAGGCATAAAAAGGTAGATGACTATCCTTTTGGCGGGGGTGCAGGGATGGTAATGTCTCCTGAACCAATCGACAGATGCTTTGAGCATATAATGAGTGAGAGCGTAATAGACAGGAGCAAGTGCAGGACGATATATATGTCCCCGAGAGGTCAGCAGCTTACTCAGAAAAAAGTCCAGGAGCTCACTCAGTATGAGGATCTCATAATTCTTTGCGGGCATTATGAAGGAGTCGATCAGAGGGCTGTGGATATGCTGATAGACGAGGAAATTTCCATAGGAGACTATATCCTTACTGGAGGAGAGCTTGGAGCGATGGTTGTGGTAGATGCTACGGCCAGGCTCATAGATGGAGTCCTTAACAAAGAGGAATCCCACATGGATGAGAGTTTTTCTGACGGGCTGCTTGAATATCCACACTATACGAGGCCGAGGGAGTACAAGGGACTTGAGGTTCCAGAGGTTCTCCTTAGCGGAAATCACAGCATGATAGATCAGTGGAGATTTGAAAAATCTCTTGAGATTACGTCTCAGAGAAGGCCGGATCTTTTCAGAATGTTTGATTTTACAAAGCTCAGCAAAATCAACAAGAGAATATATGAAAAGGTATTGAATAAAATGAAATAATGTGGTAAAATATTTAAGTTAATATTACCGAATGTTCCGCTGGTCGGATTGGATTAAGAACATTCCAGAATCTATGGAGGATACAATGGATATCATTAGAGCAATTGAACAAGAACAACTTAAGACGGATTTACCTGCTTTTGGACCTGGAGACACTGTAAAGGTTCACATAAGAATAAAAGAGGGTAAAAGAGAAAGAGTTCAGATCTTCGAGGGCGTTGTGCTTAAGAGACAGGGTGGCGGACTTACAGAAATGTTTACAGTAAGAAAGATATCTTTCGGAGTAGGCGTTGAAAAGACTTTCCCTGTACACTCTCCATCAATTGAAAAAATTGATGTAACAAGAAGAGGTAAAGTAAGAAGAGCTAAGCTTAACTATCTTAGAGACAGAGTTGGTAAGGCTGCTAAAATCAAAGAGAAAAAACACTAAGAATAATAGCGGACAAAAAGGAACTGGACTTTCAGTTCCTTTTTTAATAATGAATCCAGAATATCGGCACAGGAAATGCCCTCAGGGGGCGATAGGAGAATAAAATGGAAGAAAGAATGCATATAAACTGGTACCCGGGACACATGAAGAAGACAAAAGAGCTTCTTCAGAGCAGCCTTGCACTGGTTGACATAGTAGTAGAGGTCGTGGACAGCAGGATTCCGCTTGCCAGCAAAAATCCTGATATAGACACCATAGCTGCAAACAAGCCCAGGATCATAGTCCTGAACAAAGAGGACCTTGCAGATCAGGCGGTAACGGGAAAATGGATAGATTATTATCAGAAGAAGGGATTTATAGCAATAGCTATGAACGCAAACAGCGGAAACGGCCTCGACAGGCTCATAACTGCGATAGACAGAGCTTATTCGGCGCAGAAGGAAAAATTCCTGTCAAAAGGGATGATAAACCGTGCTCCGAGGATAATGATCGTTGGAATACCTAACTCGGGTAAATCGTCACTGATAAACAAGCTCACAGGAAGAAAATCAGCACAGACTGGAGACAGGCCGGGAGTCACCAAAGGAAAACAGTGGGTTAGAGTGAAGGGAAATCTTGAGATGCTCGATACTCCCGGAATACTCTGGCCAAAATTTGAAGACGACAGAGTTGCAATGCTGCTTGCCTTCACGGGAGCCATAAAGGATGATGTACTGAACGTCGAGGAAATCGGGTTCCAGCTTCTTGACAGAATAAGGAAGATAGATCCGGCCATAATCGAAAAAAGGTATTCTGTAGAGATAGATCCTGATGAAGAGACAATAGAGGTAATGAACAGGATAGCATCTGAGAGAAAATTCATCCTGAGAGGAAAAGAGATAGATTATCACAGGACAGGACAGACGATTCTCAATGAATTCAGGGCAGGACTCATGGGCAGGATCACACTCGAAAGCCCTCAGGAGCAAAATAAAAAAACAGATTCAGAGGAATAGCTATGGAAAAGCCATTAAGCATAAGCGAAATAAAGATCAGGCTGGACAGCCTTGATGAAATAAGCAGAGAAGAATATGTCAGAGAACTGATGGCCGATGAGAGAAGCGGCGTAAAAAAAATAACAGAGACATATCAGAGGCAGAAGGCAAAGGCGGAAAAAGAACAGGCAAGAATAGGAGCGATGATTGAATTTGACCATTCATTTGCATCGGAAGGCATGATTGTCGCAGGGGTGGATGAGGTAGGAAGAGGACCTCTTGCCGGCCCCGTTGTCGCTGCCTGCGTTGTAATTGACAGAGATGCCATGATAGAAGGCGTTAATGATTCAAAAAAGCTGTCCCAGGAAAAACGGGAATACCTGTATGATATTATCGTGAAAAAAAGCAGGCACTGCTCGATTGGAATAATAGAAAATGACGTCATAGACAGGATAAATATTCTCAACTCGACATTTCTTGCGATGAGTTCAGCCATCAATCATGTATCCAAAGAGCTTTCTGAAAAAGGAAGCAGGATAGATATAGTGCTTGTGGATGGAAACCAGAAGATAAAGGACCTTGATATAAGGCAGGAAACCGTAGTGGGAGGAGATGCCAGGAGCTATGCCATAGCATGTGCGAGCATAGTGGCCAAGGTATACAGAGACCGCCTTATGGAAAATTACGATAAAAAGTACCCTGGATACGACTTTGCAGGCAACAAGGGATATGGAACCGCATCGCATTATGAAGGGCTTAACAGGCTGGGTTTTACTCCGATACACAGAAGGTCATTCTGCAAGTCGGTTTTATAGAAAAAGGAGATAAAAAATTGGAAGGCAGCAAGACAGTAGCATTTCTGACGCTCGGTTGCAAGGTAAATACCTACGAAACAGAAGCGGTAGAAGAATTGCTGAAAAACAGCGGATACAATATAGGCAGATTCGAAGAATATGCGGATGTATATATAGTGAACACATGTACAGTGACGGCGATGTCAGACAAGAAATCAAGGCAGATGATAAGAAGGACCAGAAAGCTCAATCCATCTGCAGTGGTAGTAGTAATGGGATGCTATTCACAGAAGGCTCCTCATGAGATACTCGAGATAGAAGAAGTAAACCTCGTGCTGGGCACCAGCAACAGAAAAGCTATACTTGGCGAAATCGAAAACATAACCTCACAGGACAAGCGCATAATAGTTGAAGATATAATGAAGATAAGGGATTTTGAAGAGCTTGAGATAAGCGAAGTCAGAGACCGTGCGAGGGCGCTCGTAAAGATACAGGATGGCTGCGACAGGTTCTGTTCATACTGTATAATACCGTTCACCAGAGGACCTGTAAGAAGCAGGAAGCTGGAAAATATAAAAGAAGAAGTCGGCAGGATCGTAAAAAATGGGTATAAAGAGGTAGTGCTCACGGGAATCCATGTGGCATCCTATGGAAAAGATTCAGGAGATATGTCACTCATAGACGTCATAGAAAGCATAGCAGAGATAGAAGGGCTTGAGAGGATAAGGACCAGCTCAGTCGAGCCACTTATCATAACAGAGGAATTTGTTCAAAGGCTTGGCGCAGTAGACAAGTTCTGTCCTCATTTCCATCTTTCCCTTCAGAGTGGAAGCGACAGCGTCCTTTCGAGGATGAACAGGAGATATACCTCGCAGGAGTACAGGGAGGCTGTGAACACGATAAGAAGGACATTCCCTTATGCAGCCATAACTACCGATGTGATAGTAGGTTTTCCGGAAGAAACAGATCAGGAATTCGAGCAGACTTATGAGTTTTTAAAAGAGTTGAAACTTTATGAGACACACATATTCAAATATTCGCCTCGAAATGGCACAAAGGCAGCCGAGATGCCGGATCAGGTAGACCCATCAGTAAAAAACAGCAGAAGTGAATGCCTCATAAAGCTGAATGAAAAGAACAAAAAAGACTTTGAAGACCTCCACGTAGGACAGATTGTGGATATACTCATAGAAACTCATGAAAATGGATATGCCACAGGACATACAAAAAACTATATAAAGGCCGGGATAAAGACGCAGGAAAATCTTTCAAACCAGATAATAAAGTCCAGGATAACTGATATTTCAGAAGATTTCGCAATCGCAGAAAGAGCTTAATAAAAATACTGTATTTATTCCTTGATAATATGTACTTCTATGGAATATAATAGAAGGAACAAATATGAATGGAGGTATAATATGGATTGTTTATTCTGCAAGATTGCAAGCGGCGAAATACCATCTACCAAAGTATATGAAGATGAGAAAGTGCTTGCATTTCGCGATATAAGCCCTCAGGCGCCTGTTCACATAGTGCTGATTCCAAAAACTCACTACGCAGACATACTTGAGATTCCGCACGACAGCACTGAGATAAATGACATGATCAGGGCAGTGCAGATAATCGCAAAACAGGAAGGTATGGAAGACGAGGGATTCAGGGTTGTTACAAACTGCAGGGAATTTGGTGGACAGACTGTAGACCATCTGCACTTTCATATTCTTGGAAAGAGGAAACTTACGTGGCCACCAGGCTAAAAAAGGCTTGTAAAAAAATTAAAATAAGTGTATAATGTCATAGTAACGTTTTACCCATAAAACAGAACTGCTTCAAACAATCTAAAAAGTGTTAGTAGTGAGGGGAGGGATAAAGATGGCAACAGAAGTAAGAGTTAAAGAGAATGAATCTTTAGATAGCGCTCTTAGAAGATTTAAGAGACAATGCGCATTATCAGGTGTAATGGCAGAGGTTAGAAAAAGAGAGCACTATGACAAACCAAGTGTAAAAAGAAAGAAAAAAGCTGAAGCGGCAAGAAAGAAAAAACGATAGTTGATAGAAGGTGAAAACATGACTCTAAAAGAAAGATTAATGGAAGATATGAAAGTTTCCATGAGAAACAAGGAAACTTTGAAAAAATCCGTAATCACTATGATTAGAGCTTCTGTTAAACAGAAGGAAGTAGATGACAGAGTCGACGTTAATGACGATGACGTTATCGAGCTTATAGCAAAGCAGCTAAAGCAGCGTAAAGATGCGTTAGTTGAGTTTGAAAAAGCTGAAAGAGATGACTTGATAGCTCAAACCAAAGCAGAAATTGAGATCCTCGCTTCATATCTTCCACAGCAGCTCACAGATGAAGAACTGGAAGCTGTAGTTAGAGACGCAGTAGCTGAAGTAAATGCACAGTCTGTAAAGGACATGGGCAAAATAATGGGTAAGGTTATGGCTGTCGCTAAAGGCAGAGTTGATGGTAAAAGAATCAACGAAATGGTTAAAAAAGTTTTAAATTAAACACACACACAGAAATTAAAGAATCCTGAAAAGGATTCTTTTTTGATTTCTGGATATATTACAT
>SAAM01000176.1 GCA_009929415.1 Clostridia bacterium
GAGGTCGTCTTGAATATCCTGTCTGCAAGCTTTATCTTGTTGTCCTTCTTGATCTGCCTCAGCTGCTCGAGGACGTTTTTGTCATCCCTGAATTTGAGGAGCTTTTCGAGGTTCATGGCATCGGTTTTGAACTCCGGCCCTATGAGGTCCTCTATCAGCTCGCTGAGCCTCGGATTGGCCTGGCACAGCCACCTTCTGTATGCGATCCCGTTTGTCACGTTGGTGAATTTTGAAGGCGCGGACCTTGCATAGCCGCTGAATATGTCCTTCTTGATTATCTCGCTGTGAAGCGCCGATACTCCGTTTACCGTATGGGAGGCCGCGACGCAGAGGTTGGCCATCCTTACTTCTCCGTCGTATATTATGGCATTTTTCCTTATCATGTCCTGATCATAAGGGTATTTTATGTTGAGCTCAAGGGTGAGCCTCCTGTTTATCTCCGCTATTATAGAATATATCCTCGGCTGTATCTCTCTTATTAGATTTTCGGGCCATTTTTCGAGGGCCTCCGGCATTACGGTATGGTTGGTGTATGAAACGGACCTTGTCACTATGTCCCATGCGTCTTCCCATTCGAGCCTGTGCTCATCTATCAGTATCCTCATGAGCTCCGGTATCGCAAGCGCCGGGTGGGTGTCATTTATGTGTATTGCCACCTTGTCAGGGAATGTCTTAAGGTCCTTGAAGGTGCGCATATGCCTTTTTACTATGGTCTGTACGCCTGCCGATGTGAAGAAGTACTGCTGGGTGAGCCTAAGCATCTTTCCTTCCTGGTGGGCATCCTCTGGATAGAGTATCTTTGAGATGACCTCTGCCATGTGCTTTTCTTCCATGGCCTTTAGATATTTGCCCTGAGCAAACAGCTCCATGTCTATGCTGACCGGAGATGTGGCTCTGTAGAGCCTCAAAGTGTTCACTACCCTGCTGTCATATCCGCTGACATAGTAGTCGTTTGGTATTGCTATGACCGTATGGAAGTTTTTGTGATTTACCCTGAGCTTTCCATCCTGCCAGTATTCTTCGAGGTCTCCCCCAAGATGAACATGTTCTGCTTCATCTTCTTTTTCCAGAAGCCATGCTCCTCCAAGATCCTGCCAGTCATCCGCCTTTTCTACCTGGCTGCAGTTTTCTATGGCCTGCCTGAATATGCCGTATTCATAGCATATAGACATCCCATGGCCTGCCATTCCCTGTGAGGCTATGGAATCGAGGTAGCATGAGGCAAGCCTTCCAAGGCCGCCGTTTCCAAGACCCGCATCCGGATCTATGGCATACAGGTCCTCGAGGCTTTTCCCAAAATTGGCAAGAGCTCTTGACATGACGTCTTCGAGATGAAGATTGAAGAGATTGTTTCTCAGCGATGTACCCGGAAGGAATTCCATGGACAGATAATACACCTGTTTTCCCTGATGCGAGTCTACAAGGTCATGATTCTCAAGCCAGAGCTCTGACATTATGTCTCTTATGACTCTGCATGCAGCCTCGTAATACTGGGGCATCGTGGCATTGTGCGGTTCACGGGCAAAATACCTCATGAGTTTTCCTTCTATCTGATCAGATATCTGTCTTGATGTGTAATTGAGCCTCATCTATACCTCCGTTTCCTGTTCGTATTTCTTTTCCAGTTCCTTGTAAAGATCCATATATTCCTCGACCGGGCCATCCCACGAAAAATCCTTTTTCATGGCATTTGCGGTGAGATGCTTCCAGAGCCTGTGATCTGAGTATATCTCGAGCGCCCTCTTTATGGCGTCGAGCATGTCATATGCATCAAAGCTCCTGAAGGTTATTCCGTTCCCCTTCCTGCTTACCGGATTGAACGGCTCTATGCTGTCCCTCAGTCCTCCTGCCTCTCTGACTATCGGAACTGTTCCGTATCTTGAGGCTATCATCTGCGCAAGCCCGCAAGGCTCGCTCTTTGAAGGCATCAGGAACATGTCGGAGGAAGCGTATATACGGCTTGCGAGCTCTGATGAGAAGCAGTTCAGCATTGCGGCTCTGCCTTCGTACTGAGAGGCCTTCCAGCTGAAGAATTCCTCGTACTCCCTGTCTCCTGTGCCCAGTATGATGAGCTGCACTCCAAGCGCCATAATCTCATCATATACCTTCTGCACGAGGTCTACTCCCTTGTGAGATACGAGCCTGGTTATCATCGATATGACAGGAACTTCCCTGTTCACCTCGAGCCCCAGTTCTTCCTGAAGAGCTTCCTTGTTCTTTAATTTTCCTTCCATCTTCTCCGCACTGAAGCTGTATCTTAAGTTTTTGTCTTTCTGCGGGTCATACTGCGAAGTGTCTATTCCGTTGATTATGCCTCTGAGCTTGAATGAATACCGGGCTATAGTGTCCTGAAGGCCTGCTGCGAAAAATGGGTCGCACAGCTCATATGCATAGCTCCTGCTCACGGTCGTAAGCGCGTCGCTGGTCTTGATGGCGCCCTTCATGAGATTTATTGAGTCTCCGTCTATCATGAGCTTTTCATCTTCCTGCGAAAGCCCGAGGATTTCTCCTGTTATATAAGGGTTGAACCTCCCCTGATATTCTATGTTGTGTATGCTGAATACGGTCTTTATGTCCCTGAGATAATCGTCCTGCTCATATAGGGTCCTCAGGTATATCGGTATCAGAGCTGTCTGCCAGTCGCTGCAGTGTATGATGTCCGGCTTTTTCTCAAGGTGCTTTACTGCCTCTATCGCTGCCTTTGAGAAGTATGCAAAGCGCTCTCCATCGTCATAGTAGCCGTAATACCTGTCTCTTTTAAAGTACTGCTCGTTGTCTATAAAGTAGTAGTCCACGCCGCTCTCTCTTATGGTGTAGAGGCCGCAGTACTGATTCCTCCACGCCAGCTGGACATTGAAGGTCTCCAGGAGAACGAGCGAGGACGCATACTTCTCCTTTATGCTTTTGTAAAGAGGTATCATTATTCCTGCGCTTATGCCCCTTTTTACGAGCTCTGCAGGAAGCGTGCCTATTACGTCACCGAGCCCTCCGCTCTTTGCGAAGGGTGTGGCTTCTGAACTTACAAATAATATATTCATCTTTTCTCCCTCTTAAATTATGCTGCCTTTTTTGATTACCACAGGGAATGTTATATGTCCTGATATCTGGCTTGAGTTTCTTACTATTACATCCTTGTCTATTATCACGTAGTCAAGCTCTGAATTTTCGAGTATAGTGGTGTATTCCATTATTATGCTGTCCTTTATGACTGAACCTCTCCCGATCTTGACGCCCCTTGATATTATGCAGTTCTCCACGGTGCCTTCTATTATGCAGCCGTCTGCTATTATCGAATTTTTCACGCTTGCCTGAGGTCCATATTCAACGGGAACGCTGTCCTTTATCTTGGTGTATATCGTATTCTCGAATACCTGCTCTCTTATCTGCGGATCTAAAAGGCTCATGTTGGCCTGCATGTAATTCGTCACTGATGTGAGCAGCATGAGGTTTCCTGTATACTCATATCCCATTATGCGAAGCGCGTTCAGCTGCTTTCTTATGAGGCCGGTATATATGTCATATCTTCCATAGGACATGGCGTCTGCAACCAGAGCCTCGAGCAGGGATTTTCTCATCACGAATATTCCCATGCCCATGTTTACAGGGTTTGCACAGCTTTCGTCCTTGTTGAGATATATGTCGGTCATCCTGTTTTCATGATCGAAGGTGCAAAGCGGCGCTCCAAGAGGTATGTTTTCACAGCTCTGCGCGTTTCTGGTGTAAGCCATGGTTATGTCTGCACCTGTGGCTTTGTGATGCTCTATCATCTCTCTGTAGTCTACGCTGTATATGAGGCTGCTCGATGCGAGTATCACATACTCTGCCATGGAGCTCTTGATGCTCTTCATGTGGCTGGAGAGGGCGTCTACTTTTCCTCTGTATATTCCGCCTGTAGCCGCACCACCGTATGGCGTGAGTATGCTGAGGCCTCCACGTTTTCTGTCAAGATCCCACTCTGTGCCTATTCCTACGTGGTCTATAAGGGAGTTGTAGCTGTCCTTGGTTATGAGGGCTATATTGAATATCCCTGAGTTGACGAAATTCGACATCGCAAAGTCTATGAGGCGGTATCTTCCTGCAAA
>SAAM01000177.1 GCA_009929415.1 Clostridia bacterium
AAATGGGGGGTCATTGTTTTTTTATTTAAAAAAACATTGAAAACCTTTGAATATATAGCAATATTAAACAAAACAGGGGTGTAAAACTTTACACTACCACAAAATGAAAGGAGGGTATTTTATGGATGTTTCGAATAAATATCTGAAATGGCTGGAATCTCAGATGGATGCCTGGGTGGACAAAAACCTCATATCATCTGATCAGAAGCTTGCGATAGAAGGCTTTTACGGAGATATGCCTTCAGAAAAAACAGAGATACTCCCTGTAGTGCTTGCTGTAATAGGAAGCGCGCTCGTAGGACTCGGGATAATACTCCTGCTCGCGAGGAACTGGTCTGAGTTTTCAAGACCTCTGAGACTCGTTATTTCAGTGATGCCATTTATTGCCGGAATGACTGCCGCATTCATCATCGTCATAAAGGACAGGCCAAAATGGACACACGAGGCTGTCGGAGTCTTCATACCGATCTCTGTAATTGCCGGACTTGGGCTGATAGGACAAACCTATCACAGCGTACAGCCGGCTCAGAGCATATTCCTTGTTTCCGCACTCATATCTCTGCCCTTTGTATATCTTCTGGATTCATCTATTGCTGCCATAATCTATATATTCCTGAGCGCAATATTCGTTATCGCATCTCCTGTAGAGTATATGTACGTGTCTCTTGCCAAGGCTATTGCGATGATTCTTCTCATAATACCATACAGCTCTCTGCTGGACAGGGAAAAGAGAAAGTTTGAAGGCTCATGGATAAACACCTTCGCTGTGATATACGGCTTTGCATGCATGATATCATCTACTAATCAGAGTTCATATTTTCCTGAGGGACTTCTTGTTTACGGTCTCATTATCGCGGGAATATTCATACTGAGATCTGAGCGCTTCTCATTTCCTTATGCGCTTTCGCTGCTCCTCATTTTTGCCGCTTTCTTCATACTGACCTTCAATTTCAGATGGAGATACAACTTTGCGGACAGCTATGATACACAGTCTATGCTTGTGCTTCTCTTTCTTGTAGCTTCATGTGCGGCGATTTTCTACATGAACCTCCGGATCGGCAACGCAGAGTTCGTAAGATATGCAGCTTTTCTTGTGATTCCATTTGTAAGCATAATATACAGCACCATGGCTTACTCCATTAATATAGAGAACGCGGTTGTATGGTCATTCAATCTGGCCTTCTTCGCTGTCGCCGTAAGTATATTCGTAAACGGCTCAAGGCTTCTGCTCAGAAGCGATGCCAGCATAACACGTGCAAACATGGGACTTATACTGATACTGGCTATAATATCAAAATGGTTCTTTGATATCGACATCAGCTTCCTTGCAAGAGGAATACTTTTCATATGCCTTGGCGCAGCTTTTCTGATATTTAATTATGTTTTCAGCAGAAAGAAGAAGAGAGGTGCAGGAAATGACAGATAAGAAAAAGAAACTTGCTCTCATGGCGGCCTTCAGCGCTGTGGCCCTTATTGCCATAATATTTACAGGGCTCAAGTCTGAAATGGCTCTGAGACTCGGAGATCCTTATAATATAAAGATACAGGGATATGATCCCTACGATCCTGTGCGCGGAAAATATATAATGTTCACGATAGATACCTCGAAAGTACGTACTTCTGAGGATATCGGCTATGCGCAGAGCAGGGTCTGCTATGTGACTCTTGTAGAGGACAGCGAGGGCTTTTATGTACTTGATGAGGCTTTTCTTGAAAAGCCGGAGGGTGTGCCTTATCTCAAGACCTTCATGAGAAACTACTATGATGGCTCATATTTCTATACGTCACCGTTTGACAGCTATTTTCTTTCCGAGGATATATCGCTTAATGCCGAGACCATCCTCAACCAGAATTTTGAGAGCGCATATGTTACGGTTCGTATCTGGAATGGCACCGGTGTTGTTTCCGGAATGTATGTAGACGGCAGATCCATCGAGGAACTCGCAGCGGCGGTCGGATAATATGATCATGCCCACCGGGAAATCCGGGCACAAAAAAACACCCGGCATAAATGCTCAGGTGTTTCGAATTGGCTACGTCCTACTTTCCCGGGAGGCTGCCCTCCAAGTATTATCAGCGATGCAGGGCTTAACTTCTGTGTTCGGAATGGGAACAGGTGTATCTCCTACTCTATTGTAACCATATTACTTTCTTAGTATATCATATGTCCCAGGATATTTCAATACCTTTTCACATAAATAAGGAGCATAATATGAATGTAAACAGATACAGAAAGATGACTTCGGTCGCAGCCGGCAGGAAAAAGCCGGACCTCGTGCTCAAGAACGGACGGGTAATCAATGTGTTCACTGATAAGATAGAGACGTGCGACATAGCCATATGTGATGGCATGATCACAGGCACAGGAAGCTTTGAAGGAACTAAAGAAATAGATCTTGAGGGAAAATATGTATCTCCAGGATTCTTTGACGCGCATCTTCACATGGAGTCTACGCTTGTGACTCCCGCAGAGCTCATACGAAACGTGATTTCATGGGGGACTACTTCATTCATAGAGGATCCTCATGAGGCTGCAAACGTAAAAGGCAGCGATGGCATAGACTATATTCTCTCACAGACTGAAAATGTTCCTGCGAATGTGTTCGTAATGCTTCCCTCCTGTGTTCCATCTCTTGAATTTGAAAACAACGGATGCATATTCGGTCCGGAAGACATGAAAAAATATGTTGATAATCCCAGAATTCTGGGGCTGGGAGAGGTCATGGACTACCCCTCCGTAATAAGTGGCAGCAAAAACATGATGAAGAAGATCTGCATGTTCAGCGACATGGTAATAGACGGCCATGCTCCGGATCTTTCTGACAGCGACCTTGATGCCTATATGATATCTGGGGTGGCTACCGATCATGAAGCCACAACCTTTGAATATGCGCTCAAGGAGGTCAGCAGAGGCATGCATGTCCATATAAGGGAAGGCAGTGCTGCAAAAAATCTGGACGCCATAGTAAACGGCATAGTCGAAAACAGGATACCGACTGACAACTTCTCATTCTGCACAGATGACAAGCACATCGAAGAGATAAAGAACGAGGGCCACATAAGCTACTCCGTAAAAAGAGCCATCCAGCTTGGAATAGAGCCCGTAGCCGCTATTAAGATGGCCACTATAAACACCGCACGGTGTTACGGACTAAGGCACCTTGGGGCAATAGCCCCTGGATATCAAGCAGACCTCGTCATATTCAACAACTTTGAAGAATTTGTAATATCAGATGTCTATCACCTCGGCAAAAACATAAAGGATTTCGAATGGAGCAGTCCGAGCCTGAGCAGCAACCATCCTCTCAAGAATACAGTGGATATCTCAAATATATTCAAGAGCAGCTTTTCCATGCCAATGGATGACTCAAAGAAGGCCGTTATAAACCTTATGGACAATCAGATAACCACGCTCAGGAGCGATGAATACCTGCCACAGAGAAATGGATTTTTCATTCCTGATCCTATTTTCAACAAGATTGCAATCATTGAAAGACACAAAAATACCGGACTCATAGGAATGGGCGTTGTCAAGGGATTTGGAATATCCGGGGGTGCAATCGCATCCAGCGTGTCTCACGATTCGCACAATATTTCCGTAATAGGAGACAACAACAGCGACATGCTCATAGCCGTGCTCGAGCTGCAGAAGGAAATGGGCGGATTTACAATCGTATCCTGCGGAAGGGTAATAAAAACGCTTCCCCTTCCTGTAATGGGACTGATGAGCGAGGCCCCATTCGATGAAGTAAATGAAACTCTTAAAGAAATGATCTCAATAGCGCATTCCATGGGTGTATCCAGAAGCATCGATCCTTTTATTACGCTCTCATTTATAAGTCTTCCTGTAATTCCTGAAATAAGGATAACTCCAAAAGGAATGTTTGATGTGAGACAGATGAAATTCATATAGCTTATGTATCCGCAATATTTGTTCACAAAAAAAATCACCTGAGATATTCTCAAGTGATTTTTTCAATTGGCTACGTCCTACTTTCCCAGGAGGCTGCCCTCCAAGTATTATCAGCGATGCAGGGCTTAACTTCTGTGTTCGGAATGGGAACAGGTGTATCTCC
>SAAM01000178.1 GCA_009929415.1 Clostridia bacterium
TATCTGGAAGCGGCGCCTGAGAGCAATGAGTTTAGCAACAAGGTCTGGGGAGGTTACGAAACGACAATAGGTACCGGTACAGCTATAGGGACAGGAGAGAGCAATACAGAGAAGATAGTTGCGAAGGTTGGTAACGCCGAGCCGTATGGGAAGAAGACTGATTATGCAGCGAAGCTGTGCGCGGACCTGGTGGTAACCAAGGATGGAGTGGTGTATGACGATTGGTTCCTGCCGAGCAAGGATGAACTGAATCAGATGTATTTAAATCTCAGTGAGAACAAGCTAGGTGGTTTTTCTGGAGCCGCCTACTGGAGTTCCTCCGAGTACCGTGCGGACGGCGCGTGGAACCAGGACTTCGGCCATGGGTCTCAGAACGACCACCTTCGGTACAACGACTACAGGGTCAGGCCTGTACGGGCTTTCTGATGAGCCATTCAACTATTTACCTATTTAACAAGTAAAGGGGGTGCAGGGGGCGGATGCCCCCTGCTGACTTTTAGTATTGTCCTAAGACACTTTCATTGCTGGTCTGATTCGTCTTACAAGTGCAAAAAGAAAGGAACCAACTATTGATTGTATTTTTTGTTCATTGTCAAACGTTGTTGCCGATGCTTTTTACAATTTGTTCTTTAAGCCTATTGGTTGTATGCGTAAAAATATTGATCTGAGACTTATCAACCGTCGCATTTATAGTAAAAAGTTCCTTGTTGATGATTGATAGCACGGTTGGATATATAACTATCTCCCTATCAGTTGAAAGTCTGTCCTTGATCTTGATTGGGGGTATTGCGGTGGGTTCCCCAACAAGCGAATCAGGGAAATATAGAATGACCTTCTCAACTCCAAATCTGATTGCATATGCCGCCATTTGGTACAAGTCGTTTTGTGAGATTTCTCCATCATACTCATGGTTCGTATTAATGATCTTATACTTGGTATCAGCAATGATTCCCACATTATTAGCGTCAATAAACAAGTCTGGCCTTAACTTGAATCGATTACCCTCGGCTAGGTATGTATCAGACCTCTGGGATCTTACGGAGATCTGAGGGACTTCTTTTTCGATGAAGCCAAAGATGAAATCCTCGAACACATACTCCATCGGCAATAGAAAGGCGAAAAGTTTCAGCTCGTTTTTATATGTAAACTGGATGCTATTGGAAAGGAATAGATAGCAGTAATCACGAACTATCTCAAAATCTGCAAATAGGGGATTGAAATTCATGCTCAGGCACTGTTCGGCGGTTGCAGGCTCATCCGCTACTTCATCCAGTACGAACAGGATCTCCCTAAGGTTCTTTTTGCTGGCTTGTTCTTGGGTAACTGCTAACAGCAATTGGGCTACATACTTGATTATCCTGTTGAATTTATTGTCCAAGGTGCTGATGTCGAATGTGCAACTCAGTCTGTGCCACATTCCACGGCTTAGATTTTCCTTGATATAGGCAGGCACATCCAGTTTTCCCTTAATATAGGGAAGCTCACAGCTGATGTCTTCATATGCCTGGTACAGGGAGCTCTGGAACAACTTTCTTGTATATTTTGAAAATAGATAGATCAGGACTTCGAAGAAATCACCCTTGGTGCTTTCTAGAGCAGCCTGATAATTGGGAAAACGGACTTTCCGGCAATAACTCAACCACCAAAGAATATGGTGCTGGATATTTTGGATATCTGCCTCACGGTATTCTTGATCCGGCTTGAAGAACACCTTTGGGAGAAGATTGATCCTATGGCCTTCAAAGTGAATCACTCCTACGTAGTTGTTTGACTTGATCTGATTCGTCTTGTGAAGGAACTGTATGAACTGTTGATTCTCGACCTTATCAGCCTGCTCTTGATCGAAGTAAGGGTTCTTTTCGCGTTTTGCCCAGACTTCGTCCAAGAACTCTTCCAGTCCCTTCTCAAGAGACTCACTGATGTCTGCCTTGTTTTGATATTCGAAAAGGTTGATCATGCTCATTGGATCTTCAACGGCCACGCTGTAGGATCGACATTCAAACCGGCTGATTTCAGGATCCCCGTAACTTCGTCCCTGTCATTCATGTAGTACTCCAACAAGAGGGGAATAATCTTGTTGTTCATCTGCTTGGTCAAATTCCAATCTTCTGACTTGCTCATGAAGTAGGAATGGCCGATTTGGAAGTCATAGCCTTTGGACTTGATTATCTGCTCATTCAATTTGCGCAGGATTTCGACATCATGGATTACCTCTCCTTCGATTTCATAGAGAGGGTACATGGCTTCAAATTCAAATCTTCTTCTCAGGGCGATGTCCAACAGGGCAATTGACTTATCGGCAGTGTTCATGGTCCCGATGATATACAGGTTGGACGGTACAACGAATTCATCGCCGGAGGGCAGTATTGTCTTGAGAGGCGTAGCCCCATGCGACCTCTTGTCGGGTTCTATCAGCGTGATCAGTTCCCCGAAGACTCTTGAAATGTTTGCCCTGTTTATTTCATCGATGATAATAATGTACGTGTTTTCCTTGACAACTTCAGGGGGGTCCATTTCCTCCGACAAATAACTGAGGATCTTTTTATAGACTTCGTAATGGTAAGTCGCGTCATAAATGGCTAATGGGGAAATATTCTTCAATTGTTTGATTTCCTTTCGTTCTTTCAGGCCATTTTTATAAAACTCTTTCAGATCATTGAACTTCATTAGGCGTCCATACTTGGTGGACTCCCAATTTTCCCCGTTATATCTGAATGCCTTGTCCTCTACAGCCTCGATATATGAGGAATCATTAATGGGGTACTTCACCCCATCATGGGACCCTAGTTCATCAATGAATTTTGCCAAAGCGTTTTCAAACTGTTTCTCTTTTTCCCATTCTTTCGGCTCGTTCTTGGATTCCCTGGAGCTGTTCAGATTTTCTAGTGCTCTATCACAAATTCGTTTGAAAACGCCATCGACTTTCTTGAATACTAATTCAGCATCATTTTCGGTGTCAGGGCGTAATCCTTGGATGAAATCCTCATAGCCGTAATTTTGATGAAATGTTATGAACTCAATCCTGTCGTGAAGGTTAGAATTGAAAATTTCCAACGCCTCAGAAAAATCACTAATTTCCCTTCCAACAATGATTTCCGCAGCTCTCAAAACGGTCCTGTAGGTTTTTCCGGTTCCAGGGGGCCCGTAAAGGATTGTATTTAGTGGGAATGACATGGTTTCGACTTCCTCTATTGGTGCTGGATTCTGATTGGCAGTTGGGATATTGCTTGTGTAGTCTGATAAATATGGAATGTCCTGATTGAACAAAGCATGGTATGTATCAGCGATCAGCTTGCATAAGGCTGGAGGGACTTCTGTTATATAGGCTCCTTGATTGAGATCAAGATTCTTATCATAGAAAACTTTGTTTCGCTCTTTTATCTGAAGCAGAAGTTCCTTGTTCTCTTTGGGTAGAAGCTCTTGTTTCTTGATGATAGGATCCAATTTCACAAAATCTTTCAGCAAAATTTGATACCCTTCACCATCCCATACGGACCCTACAGTAAAAGTACTTTGAGTATAACGGGATGCAACCTTTGAGATTCCAACGAGTCCATCCTCTATCGTTAGGTGCAGAACAAGGTCCTCTGGATTCGGTTCTCTCATGTTCTTGTAGAAATCAGAGCCATCTTTGCTTGTTAGGGGAGAGAACAACATTGCGCCCAATGCATATGGACCGGATTTTTTATATTCCCTATTTTTAACACGCGTCTTTTCCAACCATACTTTCATATTACCCCTTCCCGTTACTGATAGTCTTAGGCATTCTCTGTATTATACACTTGTTCGCTTAAGGCGTCAGAAATTACTTTGGGAAAGATTTCCTGGACATAAATGAACTGCTATTCTGACAATATTGTTTCAGAAACCTTCTATTGTCTTGCGGGATGCATACAGGCCGGCCTTAACGAAGCAACTCCCCCCTAAAAGATCTCATGCCTTAATCTCCCTACCATTCTTGAACATGAACCTGACATCATCCTTGCCGTGTACTGTTGCATGATCGACCAGTGAATGCCAAAGCTCATCGCTGAACTCTGTA
>SAAM01000179.1 GCA_009929415.1 Clostridia bacterium
GGCTAATGGCTCCGGTCTTATTCAAGGCGCCATGCGGCGCGATCATACCAGGAAGGGGCAAATACTCCCAGGCAGGCTAATCCTTCTAAATATAGGAAAGAATTCTGTCTGTCATCTCTGAAGTCGATATATATTCTTTTCCGATGTCTGCGGTGCGCCACCCTGTGTCCAGGACTTTTTTGACTGCATTTTCAATCGCATCGGCTTCCTGGGGAAGATTAAGGGAGTATCTCATCATCATCGCAGCGGAGAGTATGGTGGCAATAGGATTTGCGATTCCTTTGCCTGCGATGTCGGGTGCAGAGCCGTGGATTGGCTCATACATTCCAAATCCGGTCTCGTTCAGGCTGGCAGAAGGGAGCATGCCTATGGATCCGGTTATCATGCTGGCCTCGTCAGAGAGGATGTCTCCAAAAAGATTTCCTGTAACTATGACGTCAAACTGCCCTGGATTTCTGACAAGCTGCATGGCGGCATTGTCGACGTACATGTCGCTGTACTCCACCTCAGGATATTCATCCCTCAGGCGGTGCATGGTCTCTCTCCATACCCTGGAGGTCTCAAGCACGTTGGCCTTGTCTACGGAGCAGAGCTTTTTTGAGCGCTTCATGGCCATTTCAAAGGCTCTTCTGCCAATCCTTTCGACTTCCTTTTCGCTGTAGTTCATTATGTCATATCCGGTGGTTACTCCGCCGGACTCTTTTCTTCCTTTTTCGCCAAAATATACGTCTCCTGTCAGCTCTCTTACGATAACCATGTCAAAGCCGCCCTCGATGAATTCTTTTTTGATCGGGCAGGCATCAGAAAGCGCATCGTACATTATGGCTGGCCTTATGTTGGCGAACAGGTCCAGCTCGGATCTGAGGCCGAGAAGCGCATTTTCAGGCCTGTTGCCGCTGGGCATGGAGTCCCATTTCGGACCGCCCACAGCGCCAAGCAGGATGCTGTCAGAAGCCCTGCAGGTCTCGACAGTCTCTCCTGGCAGAGTGTTTCCCGTAGCATCTATGGCATTTCCTCCGGCAAGGCAGAAGCTTAGCTCAAAAGTGTGGCTGTATTTTTCTTCTATTTTTTTGATTACTCTAATGGCCTGATCCACTATCTCCGGACCGATCCCATCTCCCTTTATCACGGCTATCTTGAATTTCATGATTTTCTCCTTTGATATGTTTTTTTAAAATATACTATCTATTTCAGGGAGTTAAGAAGGCCGCCTGCAGCTATTATCCGCTGAATGAATTCAGGAAATGCTGCGGACTGATACTCTTCATTTTTAGTTATGTTCTTTATTATTCCTGTCTCAAAATCTATCTCGAGGACATCACCTTTTTCGGCAGCTTCTGCCGCAGGGGCACACTCCATTATAGGGAGCCCTGTGTTTATGGCGTTCCTGTAGAATATCCTCGCGAAGCTCGATGCGATTACACATGAGATTCCGCTTCCCTTTATCGCGATGGGAGCGTGCTCTCTGGAAGAGCCGCATCCGAAGTTCCTTGAGGCCACGATTATGTCTCCGGGCCTTACATCCTTTGCAAAATCGCTGTCTATGTCTTCCATGCAGTACTTTGCGAGCTCTGCAGGGTCTGAAGTCGTAAGGTGTCTTGCGGGGATTATTACGTCTGTGTCCACATTATCTCCATATTTGAATACATTGCCTCTTACTATCATATCTGTCTCCTTTTACATAATATCTGATTACATGATGTCAGCCGGATCGGTTATCTTTCCTGTTATTGCCGAAGCCGCTGCTACTGCAGGGTTTGAAAGATAAACCTCTGAGGTTACATGGCCCATTCTTCCTACGAAGTTCCTGTTGGTGGTAGCGATGGATCTTTCGCCGTGGGCAAGTATTCCCATATAGCCTCCAAGGCATGGCCCGCATGTAGGCGTTGATACTACTGCGCCGGCCTCTATGAAGATCTCTATGAGGCCTTCCCTCAGTGCCTGTAGATATATCGCCTGAGTCGCAGGGATTATTATGGTACGCACATTCTTTGATACTTTTCTTCCTTTAAGTATCTCTGCGGCTGTCCTCATGTCTTCGATCCTGCCGTTTGTGCACGAACCGATTATGGACTGGTGTATCTCGACTCCCTTTGCCTCATCGATCGGCCTTGTGTTTTCAGGAAGGTGAGGGAAGGCAACTGTAGGCCTGAGTGCGCTCAGATCTATGTCGATAACCTCGTCGTAGTGTGCATCTTCATCTGCTCTGAATATGATGAATTCTCTTCTTACCCTGCCTTTTACATATGCGAGAGTGGTTGCATCGACCGGGAATATACCGTTTTTGGCTCCGGCCTCTATGGCCATGTTGCAGATGGCGAAACGATCATCTATGGAGAGCGTGCTCACGCCTTCTCCTGTGAACTCCATGGATCTGTAAAGCGCGCCGTCAACGCCGATCTTTCCTATTATATGAAGGATGACGTCTTTTCCGGACACCCATTTCCCGAGCTTTCCTGTGAGGTTGAATTTTATAGCGGAAGGAACCTTGAACCAGGCTTTTCCTGTAGCCATTCCTGCAGCAAGGTCAGTGCTTCCGACTCCTGTAGAAAACGCTCCAAGCGCGCCATAGGTGCATGTGTGCGAATCGGCTCCGATTATGAGCTCTCCGGGAGCGGTAAGGCCTTTTTCAGGAAGAAGGGCATGCTCGATGCCCATCTCGCCCACATCGAAGAAGTTCACGATGCCCTGCTCTGTGGAGAAATCCCTGCAGATCTTGCACTGCTCAGCGGATTTTATGTCCTTGTTTGGAACGAAGTGATCCATTACGAGGCATACTTTTTCCCTGTCGAATACATTTTCAAAGCCGGCCTTTTGCATCTCTGCGATTGATACCGGACCGGTTATGTCGTTTGCCAGCGTAAGATCGAGATTAGCTTCGATAAGCTGCCCCGCCGTAACATTTTCAAGCCCTGCATGATATGCAAGTATTTTCTGAGTCATTGTCATTCCCATGTTTATATATCCTTTCAGTTATGCTGCGTAGTATTTGTTGATTCCATTCACGTATGCCTTTATGCTGGCCTCCACGATGTCTGTGGATACGCCTCTTCCTGTTATAACGTCCTCGCTTTCGCCTATCCTTATCTTGACGACGGCCTCGGCCTGAGCGTCTTCTCCGTCAGTAAGCGCATGAAGCGAGTAATCCACAAGCTCTATGGCAAGTCCGGAGATCTTGTTTATGGATTTGTAGGATGCATTCACGGGACCGTCTCCCGTAGATACCTTTTCCACCGTCTTTCCGTTTACCTTCAGCTTTATAACAGAGGTTGAGGTGATGTCGTTTCCGGTATTTATAACAAAGCTCTCAAGCTCGAGCTTTCGGTCTTCTGTTTCAGTGTCCTTGAGGATTATGCTCTCTATGTCTCTGTCTTTTATGAGCTTCTTCTTGTCAGCAAGCACCTTGAATTTTTTGAAAGCCTCGTCAAGGTCCTCTCTGGAAAGGCTGTAGCCAAGCGCATTTATCCGATCTTCAAATGCATGTCTTCCGGAATGTTTTCCTAGCACCATGGTGGTTGCCGGTATTCCCACGGATTCCGGGGTCATGATTTCGTAGGTCGTCCTGTTTG
Source organism: Clostridia bacterium (assembly GCA_009929415.1). GTDB lineage: Bacteria > Bacillota > Clostridia > Peptostreptococcales > Filifactoraceae > Proteocatella. The sequence goes on from SAAM01000179.1 coordinate 3,570, forward strand.
AGAGCATGCCATGCTGATGGATTCCGGATTCGTGAGCGAATGCATTGGCGCCTACGATGGCTTTGGTAGGGGCAACAGGCACTCCCGTTATGGTCTGGATGAGGCGGCTCGCACGGTATATCGCGTGAGTGTCTATGCGGGTATCTGCCTGATAGATGTCTTTTCTGGTCTTTATTGCCATGACGACTTCTTCAAGAGAAGTGTTTCCTGCTCTTTCTCCGATTCCGTTTATCGTACACTCGATCTGGTCCGCCCCGGCAGCTACTGCGGCAAGTGAATTTGCAACAGCCATTCCAAGGTCATTGTGGCAGTGAGTCGAAAGCGACACGTTCTCGATTCCAGGAACGTTGTTTTTAATGTGAGATATTATGTTAAACATCTCAGACGGCGTGATGTAACCTACAGTATCCGGGATGTTTATCGTCGT
>SAAM01000180.1 GCA_009929415.1 Clostridia bacterium
CTTGTCCTTTACTCCAAAGCGCTGCTCCTCATCCACGACTATGAGTCCAAGGTCCTTGAATTTTATGTCCTTTGAAAGCAGCCTGTGTGTGCCTACTACTACATCGACTTCTCCAAGTGCTATCTTCTCTATGATCTTTTCCTGATCCTTTGTCGTCCTGAAGCGGCTGAGGAGCTCCACTCTCACCGGAAAATTGGCAAATCTCTCCTTTATGGTGTTGTAATGCTGCTGACTCAGTATCGTGGTAGGTACCAGAAATGCGCACTGCTTTGATTCCATGCAGGCCTTGAATATAGCCCTTATGGCAACCTCCGTCTTGCCGTATCCTACGTCTCCGCATATGAGCCTGTCCATTACCTTGTCGCTCTCCATGTCATTCTTGACATCCTCGATAGCCTTCAGCTGATCATTAGTCTCCACATAAGGGAAGTCATATTCAAATTCCTTCTGCCATGCAGTATCCGGAGAGTATCTGTAGCCCTTGGTATTTTCTCTTTTTGCATAGAGCTCCACAAGATCCTTTGCAATAAGCTCTACGATTTTCTTCGCCCTGGATCTCGTCTTCTTCCATTCGTTGCTGCTGAGCTTGCTCAGCTTTATTCCATCCTCAGCCGAGTTTCCTATATATCTCTGGATTTTTGACATCTGCTCCAGAGGAAGATAAAGGGTGTCTCCTCCCCCATAAATTATCTTTATATAGTCTTTCGTTATGTCATCGAACTCTTTCTGCTCCACAGCCACGAACTTTCCGATTCCGTAATTCTCATGGACTACATAATCGCCGGGCTTGAGCTCTATAAAGCTCTCTATCTTGCTGGTCTTTACCTTTTCCTTGAACTTCCTGTCGGTGCTTTTGGATGTATTGAATATCTCGTTCTTGGTGAATATTGCCAGCTTCTGTTTTGAATATATGGACCCGCCTGCAAAATGCTCATCCGTGAATATAACATTTGAAGCCTCAGCCTCTGCGGTATCCATGTTTATCCTCACAGAACCGACGTTATTTTCCTTGAGCGCCTTCTGAAGGCTCTTCGTCAGCTCTTCGTCCTTCAGGGATATCACGCTCACATAGTCATTGCTTCGAAGATATTTTATCTCATTTATGAAATCGAATATCTTGCCGTTGAATACTCTGGCTTCCCTTGTTTCGATGTCTACTATCGCATCGATCGGAAAATCCTTTACCGAGGAGGTTATCGTAGTATTGAATATATTATTCTTCTCTCTTATATTTTCAAGCGAGAATGAAGCAGGCAGGAGCAGATCGCCTTCTCTTTTTACGGCAAATCCCTTTTCGAGCGCCGACTGAAAGCTGTCACTGAACTCCTGGTGTATATTCTGAAACTTTTCTACTACCCTGTTTGGATCATTTATCACAAAAAGGGAGATATCATTTATATAGTCGAATATCGTGGTTTCTTTCTCATAGAAGTAATTTATATATTTGGATACTCCTTCAAAGTATATCCGGTTTTTTATTCTCTCAAGGTCAAAGGATATATCCTCACTGGTGTCTTTGCCTATATCTGACTGAATATCGCTTACCGCTTTCGTAAGATCCTGTGGATAAATAAATGAACGCGCAGGAAGGATATTCACTTTTTTTATCTTTTCTATGGATTTCTGTGTGAATATGTCGAAAGTCCTTATGGAATCTACCTCATCATCAAAAAGCTCGATACGAAGCGGATTCTCCGTGCCCGGAGTGAATATGTCGATTATTCCGCCTCTCATAGAGAACTGTCCTATTCCTTCTACCTTGTGCTCTCTTACATACCCGCTGTTTATTAATTTTTCAATCAATTGATTTTTGTCCAGCACTTCTCCATAGGCAATCTCCTTAGAGCTGCCAGTTATTATCTCTCCCGGAATATATTTTTTCATGAGCGAGTCAGGTGAAAACACTGCGATGTCATAGTCTTTGCCGGAAAGCCTGTACAGGCTTTCGACAAGCTCTGCCTCTGATTTACGATCCTTTGCCTCGACTGAATAAAACCTTATCTCATCACTCTGGATGAACAGGGACTTTATTCCTTTTTTGATCAGTGACTTATGAAGCTTTTGTGCCTCCGCATCACTGTGGGCCACGACCGCATGCCTGGTCCCGTTCCTGAGCAGATACGCGGACATATCTGCTCTCTGGGTTTCCAGAAGTCCGGTGACCAGCACTGATTTTTTGCCAGCCTCCAGATTCTCGTTTATGTTTCTAAATTCAGTTGATGAATCCAGTACTTCTTTTAAGAAATTATTCATTTTTCCCTCTACTTGTTGTACATGTTCATGGCTTTGTCAAGATTTGTACTTACAGTTTCAATCACGGCCTTCCTTGCCGTCTTTATTGATTCTATGACCTCATCTGTCTCTGTTTTGTCAAATCTGCTCAGCACAAAATTCGCAAGATCCTCACCATGCTTTGGTTTGGATACACCTATCCTTATCCTTGGAAAGTCCTGCCTTCCAAGAAGATATATGATGTTTCTCATTCCATTATGAGTTCCGGAGCTTCCGCTTTTCCTTATCCTTATCCTGCCTGTATCAAGGTCTATGTCGTCATATATCACTATCATGTTTGAAGGCTCTACCTTATAATAGTTCATGAGCTCTACTACTGCCTGGCCGCTCAGGTTCATGAATGTCTGCGGTTTTGCGAGTATTATCTTCTCAGTACCTATCCGTCCTTCTCCTATGAGCGACTTGAATTTGAGCTTGTCGACCCTGATGTCCAGTTCTTTTGCAATCTCGTCTATTGCAATAAATCCTACGTTATGTCTGGTTGTTTCATATTGCTTTCCCGGGTTTCCGAGTCCTACTATAAGATACATATCTGTCTCCTGTTTTTCTAGCTGAAAAAGAGCCTTAACAAGGCTCTTTCATATTTCTCAATTGTTCTTTATTTCTGTGGCTCAGGTGAAAAAAGCACGCTTACTGATTCACAGTCAAATATTTTCTCAATCGCCGATGCAAAAAGTGGTGCTGTCGAAAGAATCTTTATTTTTTCGATTCGCTTTTCTTCAGGAAGTGGTATTGTGTCAAGAACTATTACCTCAGTAAGCTCAGAGTTTTGTATTCTCTCTATAGCCGGGCCTGAAAGCACAGGATGCGTACAGCATGCGTATATGTTTTTTGCTCCGAACTTCTTAAGCGCTTCTGCAGCATTGCAAAGAGTTCCTGCGGTGTCTATCATGTCGTCAAGAATTATAAGATTCTTGTCTCTTACATCTCCGATTATGTTCATTACTTCTGAAACGTTGTCCTTAGGTCTTCTCTTGTCAACTATGGCTATAGGAGAGTCAAGATACTGAGCAAAAGTCCTTGCTCTTGCAACACTTCCGTGGTCAGGAGATACAACAACAAGATCTTCTATATTCATCTTTTCAAAATGCTCCATTAGAATTCTTCCACCAAGAAGATGGTCAACCGGTATATCAAAATATCCCTGAATCTGATTTGCATGCAGATCCATAGTAAGGATTCTGTCAGCTCCAGCCGCTGTAAGAAGATTAGCTACAAGCTTTGCCGTGATTGGATCTCTTGCCTTTGCTTTTCTGTCCTGTCTTGCATAGCCATAGTATGGGATTACTGCTGTTATTCTTCCTGCAGATGCACGTTTGAACGCATCTATCATTATAAGCATTTCCATAAGATGTCTGTTGACAGGAGAACAAGTCGATTGAATTATGAATGCATCTACTCCTCTGACGCTTTCATTGATGTTTACAGAAATCTCTCCATCGCTGAATCTTGTAACTACAGCATCGCCAAGCTCAACACCAAGCTGAGATGCTATTTTCTGAGCAAGTTCCGGGTTGGAATTCCCACTGAAAATCTTAATCTTGTTGCCACTAGTATTCATTACTTCCTCCTAAAGATTATTAAGTTATATTTATTTGTTATTCCAATCTGCTTTATTTACCTGACGTCCTCTGGCTATCGCTAGAGAGTCCTTTGGAACATCCTCGGTAATTGTAGATCCGGCCGCTATGAATGA
>SAAM01000181.1 GCA_009929415.1 Clostridia bacterium
ATAAGACTTAAAACCGTATTTATAGGTAAGGATAATATATCAACGGACGATATAACGCCTTCAGATTCAAAAATGCTGCCGTTCAGGTCTAACATAGAGTATCTTTCCGATTTCTGCCTTGCAAGGCTCGACAGAGATTTCCCTAAAAGAGCAAAAGATAATAATCCAGGGATAATTGTTGCCGGCGAAAATTATGGCCAGGGATCCAGCCGTGAGCACGCTGCGCTTTCCCCCGCTTATCTCGGAATAAAGGCAGTAATCGCAAAATCTTTTGCAAGGATTCATAAATCAAATCTCATAAACAACGGGATAATTCCCCTCATTTTCGAAAACTCTGAAGACTATTATAAGATAAGCCTGCTCGATGAAGCAGAACTATCCAGTGCTCTCACAAGAATAGCACACGAAGAAAGTTTTGAGATTGATATAAACAAAGCGTCTGTAAAGGTAAGATTAGAGGCTTCAAAAAGAGAAAGGGAGATCCTGCTGCATGGCGGATTTCTAAAATATATTTCAGTCAAAGGAGAAAACTACTGATGCATAGTATAACACTGATTAACGGCGACGGAATCGGACCAGAGGTTATAAAGTCCGCTGTGAGGATAATTGATATATTCAAGCTTCCGATTGTCTGGGAAACATTTGAGGCAGGCAAAGAATATTTCGAAAATACCGGACTTCTCCTTCAAGATGGACTCCTGGACAATATTCAAAAAAATAAGATAGTGCTCAAGGGACCCACCGAAACTCCTGTGGCCGGAGGCTTCAGAAGCATAAATGTACTTCTTAGAAAAGAATTTAAAACTTATGCAAACATCAGGCCCGTAAAATCAATGGCAGGCATAAAATCGAATTATGATAATCTTGATCTTGTAGTAATAAGAGAAAATACAGAAGATCTCTATGCCGGAATAGAGTATATGGCTTCAGCTGACGTTGCCCAAAGCATTAAAATAATTAGCAGAGAAGCCAGTGAAAAAATATGCACATATGCATTTGAATATGCAAAAGCGAACAACAGAAAAAAAGTAACTGTCGTTCATAAAGCAAACATCATGAAACTTACTGATGGCCTTTTCCTTGACACCTTTAGAAAAATCTCAAAACTTTATCCAGAAATATCTCCTGATGAGAAAATAGTTGACAATATGTGCATGCAGCTTGTAATGAACCCAAACCAGTTTGATGTAATAGTCGCTCCCAATCTCTATGGAGACATAATTTCAGATCTGTGCTCCGGCCTTACTGGGGGCCTCGGACTTGCCTCAAGCTCAAACATTGGTGACGAGGTAAGAATATACGAAGCTGTACATGGAAGTGCCCCCGATATAGCAGGTCTTGATATAAGCAATCCTACAGCTGTCATACTCAGCTCAGCTATGATGCTTTCTGATATGGGTTACAGGAAAGAATCCGAGAAAATCGTAAATGCTGTAATAAAGACTGTTTCAGACCCCAAATTTCATACGAGAGATCTTGGAGGAACCGCAGACAGATTAAAATTCACAGACGCCGTGATTTCAAATTTATAACCAAAAGACTCATCTTATCCATTACTTGGATATATGATGAGTCTTTCTTTATATTTTAGTAATGTTTTTTAAGTTCTTTTATCAAATCACTTTTCAGGTTCCAAAGCTCTTGAGATAAATCTACTTTGAACGGTTCAGGGTTGCTTATTCTTTTGTACTGTGGCCAGAAGCAGTTCTTCTTGGCTATCGAATCAGCTCTGTATTCCATTACGCTTTTCTTTTCCCTCACAAGCTTTCCATCTATGAAGAGCGGTTTCAGAAGTCTTTCAACATAATAATTTTCAAAGGTCTGAGTCTTCCATGTATATGTCGGATGGAATATAGTAAGTGGCTTTGACTCATCTATTTCTTCATGGTCCAGGATTATAAGATCTGCTCTGGCTGCATTATTATATTTATTAAATATCCTTACGACCTGCTTGTATCCAGGATTATTTATTTTCTCAGGAGATTCTGATATTTTAATCTTAGGGATTATTTCTCCATCACGTTCTACTGCAGAGAGCTTGTATACCCCGCCAAGCGAAGGATGGCTACTGGAAGTTATTAGTTTTGTTCCAACTCCCCATACATCGATCATAGCTTTCTGCTGTTTGAGATCCATTATTGAATATTCATCAAGATCATTTGATGCAGTTATCTTGACATTTTCAAAGCCGTTCTCATCAAGTTTTTCTCTGACTCTCTTGGAAAGATACTCGAGGTCTCCGGAATCAAGCCTTACCCCCTGAGCCTCATGCCCCTCTCCTCTAAGCTCTTTAAATACTGTTATTGCATTTGGAAGTCCACTTTTAAGTGTATTGTATGTGTCCAGCAGGAGCATTGTCTTATCCGGATAGTTCTTTGCATAAGCCCTGAATGCCTCAAGCTCAGAATCAAATCTCTGAACCCAGCTGTGTGAATGAGTTCCCATTATAGGTATATCATACATCTTGCCAGCAAGAACATTGGAGGTTCCAACGCATCCTCCAATCACTGCCGCTCTGGCGCCATAAAGACCTGCATCAGGTCCCTGAGCTCTTCTGAGCCCAAATTCCATTACAGGGTCTCCTTCAGCAACCTGGCATATCCTTGAGGCCTTCGTCGCGATAAGAGACTCAAAATTGACTATATTGAGTATTGCAGTTTCGACAATCTGAGCCTCTATTGAATTTGCCCTGACTCTTATTATCGGCTCATTGGGAAACATTATGGTTCCCTCTTCAACGGCATATATTTCTCCTGTGAATTTAAAATTTCTGAGATAATCAAGGAATCCCTGGTCAAAGGTTTTTATGCTGCTCAGATATTCTATATCGCTTTCTGTGAACTCAAGCTTCTGGATATAATCAACTACTTGATCTATACCGCAAACTACTGTGTAACCTCCATCACTTGGATTCTTTCTGAAAAATACATCGAATATCAGCTTCTCCTTATTAAGGTCTTCCTTAAAGTATGCATTTGACATTGTAAGCTGATAAAAATCAGTTAAAAGAGTTAAGTTTTTCATTTCAGTTCCTTTCTCATCTTCACAGACAGCTTAATCAAGAATTTTGAATATGTACGCCGCCTGAAATAAGAAATGCGTACTCATGTAGAATACGCATTAGTACTTGATTTTCTGTTTCTATAAAATTACGCTTCAAGATTTGTGTATATATCCTGTATATCATCATCATCTTCAAGCATGTCAATAAGCTTATCCATGCTCTTTACAAGGTTTTCATCAAGCTTCGTATAAGTCTGAGGCAACATTGTTATCTCAGCAGAAAGAAGCTCATATCCAGATTTCTCTAAAGCGTCCTTCACTTCGTCGAATACATCAGGGTCAGTTATTATCTCAAAACCCTCCTCTTCCGCTATAAAGTCTTCTGCTCCCGCTTCAAGTGCAATCTCCATGAGAGCATCCTCTTCTACCGAATCGCTTTTCTCAATCAGGATTACGCCCTTTCTGTCGAACATGAAACTTACACAGCCTGCTGTTCCCATATTTCCGCCATTCTTGTCGAAGTAGAATCTTACGTTTCCAGCAGTTCTGTTCTTGTTGTCAGTAAGAGCATTCACGATAACCGCTACTCCACCCGGACCATAACCTTCATAAGTTATATGCTCGAAGTTTTCAGACTCGCCTCCACCTATACCTTTTTTTATGGCTCTGTCTATGTTATCGTTAGGCATGTTCATCGACTTGGCTTTTTCAATCGCAGTCTTTAATGAAGCATTGTATTCAGGATCTCCGCCGCCTTCTTTTGCTGCGACAGTTATAGATCTAGCATATTTTGTGAATATCTTTGCTCTTTTTGCATCCTGTTTGTTCTTTCTGTTTTCTATATTACCTATTCTACCCATATGGGGTCCCTCCTAAAATTGAGAATTCTTCATAAACACTCACATATTATACAGCATTTTAAAATATAATTCAACACCTGTCCTA